>DASWCI010000147.1:0-37889 GCA_036390195.1 Gemmatimonadaceae bacterium | reverse complement strand
CGCCTGGATGATCAGGGCGCCAACCGCGAGGAGTGCCACGCCGATTGCGATTGCCGAAACGGGCGTGATCGTTACCTGCTGCTTCCACCAGTGGGTGGCGGTGCCGGGAGTGTCAGGCAGGGACGCCATGATACGCTGTTGGACGTGCACCGGGGTCACCCGGCGACGGAGCATCTCGCTCTCGGCATTTATGCGGGTCCACAGCTCCACTTTCGATTTGCCCTCTACTTCGCTTGCGCGCATCGCGTCTACGTCACCGTCAAGCCAGTCGTGCAGTAATGTGTGACCAGGTACTCCGGTAATCGGAACCTCCCGATCGTACATCTGCTCGGCGGGCTTGTCCTTCCTTTGAGCGGGCTCACGGCCCGTGATCTTGTCATTTCTCTCGAAACCAGCGTCATCTAGCATCATGCGTACTTCTCCTCGAGCAGTTGTTGGAGCGCCTCTCGCGCCCGATGCACTCGCATCTTTAGCGCGCCAACCGTCGTTTCCAGTAATAGCGCCATCTCCTCGTACGACCTTCCCTCTACGTGCTTCATTACGAATGCTTCACGCAGCGAGGGAGCGAGTCTGGCCAGAGCAAACTGCAGGTCCGTACGCAGCTCGTTGCGGTCCATCTCTTCTTCCGGCGTCGAGTACGTCGAGGGCTGATCGTCCTCGTCGTAGCTCACATGCGTGCGCCGAATGTTCTTCAGCCAATCCTTGCAGGAATTCGCGACGATTCGAAAAACCCACGCATCGAAACGCCCGCGAACTTCTGCCAAATGCTGATAGGCTTTAATAAAAGACGCCTGGAGTATGTCTTCCGCCACATCCGGACTTCCGGTCATGCCAAGTGCATGCCGGTACAAGGGATCGCTGTATCGCGTGATTAGAACCGCGAACGAATCCTTGTGACCTGCCAGAACCTTGGCGATGATCTCCTGATCGGCATCGATCCCCGGCGCCGCTGCATCTGGCGTCGAGCTCCCCGCGCCCACCGTTTGAGCACCCTGATTTTGCAGCGGTGTGGCTGTCATCTTCACCTGCCTAGTGTAATCCCTTTGCCACCGCCTGTATAGACCCAACTGGCGCCGGGATAACAGCTTATCACCGTCACAGTCTCCTGACGATCAAGGGTCCGTGGAAGCAACCAAAGTCTATCTGAGCCTTACCATATAGAGGTGTTCCAGGGCAATGTCCCGGTGATAGTGCCTGCCTTCCCGGTCGCTGTCAGCCCGGTATCGCCGATACTGCTGGCTGAAATGAGAGACATCTCCGTCCACCGAGGCCTTGGTTAACAGCGATAGCAAGGCTTCTGGCTCCAGGTGCCCCTCTGAGTTGAAGCTGACGAGAGCGTGTGTCGCTCGAGTGGCTGAGAGGAGCGCGGAAAAAAGCTTCCTTACACGGCGCCCGTGCGACCACTGGCTCCGACCCTCCTCGCCCGCCAGCAACCCAACCTTTCCCCTAATAGCAGGCCCGGATTCAGTCCATCCGCGCGCCAGGATCTCGGGGATGTGATAATAGGCAACGTACTGCCTCGAGTTGTAGGGAGGATCGATATAGAGGAGATCGACCTGCCCAATGGATCTCGCCGCCTCCGTCGCATCCAGAAGGTATGCCTTGGCGGGCTGGGATCCTTTGACGGGAAGCTCAGGCACTACTTCGAAGGACCGACGCGCGTTCGGCTGCCAGCTTTTCATGTACGACGCATACACTCCGGTAGTATTCGCGACTCTGTCAGCGCCTTCAATGATCGCGGCCAGCAGCAGGTAGTAGCTGTCAGCATCGAGCTTCCCGCCCCTTTTCCATTCTTCCAGCTCCTCGCGCGCGACATCGATTCGCGCGGCGTTGGCGGGTGTGAAGTACATCCTTCCTTCGCTTACACTGCCTCCAGCCGGAGAGAAATGGCGGCTGATGAAGCTCTCTCGCGGTTGAAGGTTCGAGAGATGGCGCGCCATTTCACTGAGCGAAGGATCTGCTCGGTCGGCGACGACGTAGGCGCGCTGGAACACGTACGACGACATGAGGAGATCGCTCGAGTGAACGCGCCATCCCTCAGCCTTCAGCGCACGACTCACGCTCGCTGTTCCGGCGAAGGCGTCATGAGCCGAGCCGACTGTTATTCCACCTCTGTTCAGAGTCCGGAGAATGAATGGAAGGAGCCGGGTTTTGTTTCCGATGTACCTCATGATGCAAAGAAGGCGAGGTTGTTGGCCTCGCCCTCTGAAACCGGTATCACCTCGATACTACGGGCAAAGCTGCGCCGGAGTCAACGCCGGCACCGCTATCTTCGGGATCTGAAAGGTATATGTCGAGTTGAGCGCGTCGGCGGCAGCGTTTGCGATCTCCTGCTGACCGTCGGCAGTCGGGTGGATGCCATCGAGGCTGACGTACTGCCCGAATGGTCGCGTGCAAGTGAGGAAGGCGTTGAGACTGAAATGACCTTTGGCCGCAACGAACTTGGCTAGCGCCGCGTTGAAATCGAAGTACGACCAGGAGTGAGCAGTCGCCTGCGCTGAGATGTGCGCGTTCATCTGACGAATCAGATCGTCGACGAACGCGGTATCGGCAGGGGTAAGAATGAAATCGGCGGCGCTCGGATTATTGGTGCAACTGAAGTTGTACGGCTTGGGACTCCCCAGCGCCGTGAAAACTTTTCCGAACGCGTAAATCAGATTCGTATTGCCCTGACAGTCCGCGTTCACGACGATGCCGAATTGCTGGAACGCCGCCGCCTGCTGATAGAAGTCGTCGCCCGGATACACTCCGACCAGACTCGGAATAAGCGGAACTGAAACGAGCAGCGCTTTGGCTCCGGTCTTGGCGACGCTGTCGACGATCGCGTCGTACTGCGGCTGCCACAACGTGATCGGATAGAAGGTAAATGTGTTGTCGGGCTGACGGTACGCCGCCGCTGGAACGAGTATGCCTCCGGTGACAGTGCGCAGAACTTCATTCGCGCCAAGCTCCACCGAGACCAACGTAGGATTCTGGGACATCATCTCGGTGACCTGGCTGTTCTTGGGCGCGAGGACCGCTTTGTACAACCGCTTTCGCTGATCCGACTCGACGTTGGCCGGGGCGTTGTTCACTGTATCCGGTGTCACGCGGAGAGCCGCATATGTCGTTGCTCCGTCGATTGCTACATTGTTCGTCGGAAGAGTGGTGCTACCGAGCAGAGCACAGATCTGGTCGTTGGCGTTGATGGCGGGATACTGCGCGCCACTAAGCCTTCTCTGGAATTGCAGCGGCGCGATGAGTGGTGAGTAGCAACCAGGTCCCTGAAGCAGCGGCTCCGTGAATTTGGTAGCGAAAGCCTGGTGAGCAAGAAGCGCGGGCCACGCGTGCTGCTGCGACGCGTAGTAAACGCCGTCCGATTGCACTCCCATGCTCACACTCGTCCCGAGCGAGACGTATCGTGCGAACGCGTCCTGGCCGGCCGGACCCGTAGTCCTGTCTTCGCTGCAAGCAGCGAGAACAACGAGAGCGACAGCACTAGCAGCGATAGACCAGTTACGCTTCATAACTTCTCCTCAGGGGTGAAACGACGAGGGGAGGGCGGCCGGAAACAGGCGGCTGATAATATCTGTAATCACCCAAAGACGCGCCACCCCAGAGTACGAATGGATTCGCCATGCTCATTGAGCTTTGGCGGCGGGAATCTTAGACTGCCCGGCACACTCGGCGGAATGCCAGTTCGAGGATCAGCGTCGGTCGCTTCGAGAGCTTCCTTCACCGTGCGTACCAATCCGCACGGAACACCAACAGACTGCAGCCGATCCATCCAATGCTGCGCGCCCATCTCACTTACACGTTGCGCCAGCGCGGATACGACGCGCTGGCGGTTCTCCACTCGACCGGCATTCGTCCGAAACGCTTCGTCGTCCGCGAGATCACGAAGTCCGAGCGCCTTTGCGCACGCGTACCATTGGCCATCGCTTCCAACCGCAATCACAAAAGGCCTGTCCGCTGCCTCGAATAGTTGATAAGGAACGAGATTGGGGTGCGCGTTTCCCCACCGTTTGGCTTCGTTGCCCGAGACGAGGACGTTTTGCGCGACGTTCACAAGCGCCGCACGCGCGCTGTCTGCCAGCGAGATGTTGATGCGTCGCTTTTTCGCTGATTGCGCACCGTCCGCCCGCTCGACGATCGCGCCAAGGATGGCGACCGCTGCATCCTTGCCGCCGATGACATCGGCGAGAGCGACGCCGATCTTCATCGGCGATCCATCGCGCTCACCCGTGATCGCCATCCAGCCACACTCCGCCTGGATGACGAAGTCGTAGCCGGGACGTGCACTCTCGGCTCCGAAGCCCGAAATCGTGCACCAGATCAAAGAAGGATGCTTCTTGAGCAGCTCGTCGGGGTCCAGCCCAAGCCGCTGAAGAGACCCAGCCAGAAAATTGTCGAGCACGACGTCGGCATCGCGAATGAGGTCTAGAATGAGGTTCCGATCCCGTTCATCAGTGAGGTCGGCGGCAATGCTTTTCTTGTTCCGGTTTACCGCAAGGAAGTAGGCGCTCTGGGCCTCTTCGTCGAAAGGCGGACCCCATCCGCGCGTTTCGTCCCCATCCTTCGGCCGTTCGACTTTTATTACGTCGGCTCCCATATCGCCCAGGATCATGGAACAGACGGGGCCCGCCAGTACCCTACTTAGATCTAAGACTTTGAGCTTCATTGTGGTATTTTGGCTCGTTAATGTCGCCATTCTGCAAAGATACTGCTTTGAAGAAGGCCCGAAATTGGCTCTCGGCGGCCTATTGGCGAAGGCAGATGATACCACCTTGTTTTAGTCACGAAAAATCATATACTTAGCGCCGTTCGGACCCCTTTGCGGGTCTTGCCTATTTCTGTGATTTGATACCCGTCAGCACCACCCCTTTGCGCTGACCGGAGCCCATAAATGCCCGATAGAGAAAAGCCAGGAGTTGCCACTGCAACAGCACCGGCACCCCTTACTCCTCCAAGTGTCGGCGCCACTGGACCGCTGATCCCGCCGAAGCGGAGTCCGGGTCACCGCGGAGCTGATGTAAAAGATACCGTCGCCGAGATGGCGGCGAAGGCGCACGAGATCAGTCTCGAGGCGGGAAGCAAGATGGCCGCAGCCATGAAGGACGTGATCGGTGCCGCCGCCGGACTTACCGGGCTCGTCATCGAGAGCGCCCGCGATCTGCTCCAGTACATGGTTCGTCGCGGACAGATGACGCAGGAAGAAGCGGACAAGCTGATGCGCGAAGTGGAGGCTTCACACGCCAAGAGAAAGCCGGCAACCTCGCCCACTCACGCTGCCCCAAGGCTGGTGACTTCCAGAGTCGAACCCTCTCAGGCGGCTTCGACGCATCACGCGGCTTCGACGCATCACGCAGCTTCGACGCATCACGCGACTCCAGCTGTCAAGCACGCAACGAAGCCAGCTGCGAAGCACGCAGCTCCCGCGAGAAAGCCAACAGCAAAAAAGACGACGATGAAGCCCGCTGCCAAGAAGCACGCGGTAAAATCCTCGACCAAGTCGAAGCCGAAAGCAGGCAAGACCGCAAAGAAAAGGTAGAGCGTGGCTGTCCCGCGTGGCGATGCAGTCGCGCTCGCCCGCGCACTGATTCAGATCGATTCCAGAAATCCCACCCTCGCTCCGGATTCGCCGGGCGAGGGTGATTGCGCTCGGGCTCTCGCATCGATTCTCGATGACTGGGGATTCACGGTGCATCTGATCGACGCCGTTCCCGGAAGGCCGAACGTCGTAGCCCGCCTTGGACCACCGGACGCGCCAGCTCTAATGTTCAATGGCCATCTCGACGTCGTCAGCGTCGAGGGGATGATGCACGAGCCTTTCGCAGCCGAAGTTCGGGGCAATCGCATCTACGGTCGCGGCTCCGCCGACATGAAAGGCGGAGTCGCCGCCATGTGCGCCGCCGCCGTGAAAGGCGCTTCGGCCGATTCCGCACGCCAGATTCTGGTCACCGCCGTCGTCGATGAGGAGTACGAGAGCCTCGGCATGCGCGCCGTGCTCGCCGCTGGCGTCGTTGCGGACGCTGCCATCATCACCGAGCCGACACGCCTTGCGATCTGCCCGGCTCATCGCGGCTTCGTTTGGATTGATGTCGCTTTTCGAGGTAGAGCGGCACACGGGAGCCGCTATGATCTGGGAGTTGACGCGATCACCCACGCGGGTCTGCTTCTCGCCGAGTTGGAATCGCTGGAGCGCACTCGGGAAAAGGATACGCAGCATCCATTGCTAGGCCGCGGCTCACTCCATGCCTCAAAAATTCAGGGCGGAGTCGGAATGTCGACCTATCCTGAGACGTGCAATCTGTCGATCGAGCGACGCACTCTTCCTGGGGAATCGGTCGAGAAAGCGCTCAAGGAGATAACCGACTCGTGCGCAAGTCTGCGTTCGCGGCAGGCGCACTTCGACGCGCGAGTTACATTGAGCACCGCACAACTCCCGAGCGATGTGCCGCTCGAATCTCCGATCGTAAAGCGGTTGCGCGGAGCCCTCGAGCGTGAGAAGCTTCCCGTCAGAATCGAAGGTCTTTCGGCGTGGACCGATGCGGCGCTACTCAACGAAGCGGGCATTCCCACGATCTGCTTTGGTCCGGGCGACATCGCGCTGGCACATGCCGCCGAGGAGTACGTTCCGATAACTGAGATTGAGACGGCGACCAGGGTACTTACGCGAGTCGTACGCGAGTGGTGTGACTCGGCGTAGAGATCGCCTCCTTTCGATTTGCAACGAGAGTCCATAAGGCGGCAGGTGGGGGAGGCTCAGACTGGGCAGCTACGCAGCTTTCATACAGGCGATTGGGCTCTATCCAGCTCCGATTGCGCAGCCTTCGGTAACGAACAAGAATATCCCGGGCTAGCTCTAACCTGCGCTTCTGTGCCTCTCCGCCCTGCTACCTTTACGACTACCGATGTCAGTCAATCCCAGTTGGACTCCGAATCCGCCGCGCCGTGACCCAATGGACGCATAGCCAGTACGACATGCTCGAGCGCGCGATTACAGGCGGAAACCGCATCGCCGCTTATCGGCGCGGAACCGAGTACGTCGTCGTGCCCACCAGACTGCGCGTGATCAAGGGCCGCGAGGCGGTCGAGGCGACGCATCCGAGCACAGGAGATGAGATCACTCTTTACCTCGATGAGATGGACAGCTTCGAGGTGGTGCGGTGAGTCGCGCCAAGGCAAAACCTGGCGATCTGGTCGCGATCTACGCCGACGAATCCTGCATCGGCAATGGACGCGAGGGCGAGAACGCCGGCGCGGCCGCGGGAGTAATCGAGTGGCTGCATCCGAAATCCAACAAAGTCACGCGCTACGATTACTGGATCTCCGAGCCGGCCACGACCAACAATCGCATGGCGCTGCGATCCGTCATCGAGGCATTTCGGGAGATTTCCAAGCGTGGAAACTCCTATCGAGTCTTGTTCACCAGCGACTCCAAGTACATCGTGGACGGAATGACGTCATGGGTGGCGGGCTGGAAGGAACGGGGCTGGAAGAGAAAAACCGGACAGCTCGGGAATCTGGAATTGTGGAAGGAGGCAGTCGACGCGGCGTCGCAGCATGAGGTCCGATGGAACTGGGTGCGCGGGCACGCCGGCCATCCTCAGAACGAATACGCGAATTTTCTGGCCACCCGCGCTGCCCAGGAACTATCAAACTCAGGCGGGTTACGCCAATCTGAGTTCGACAGCTGGGTGGCGGGCCAAAAGGTGGGGGCCGTGAAGGAGACCGCTCCCTTCCCCGACGTAAAGTCATTCCAGGCGAGCAAACGAGCATGGACGATCTAGACCGACTTTTTCAGCGCCTGGTTCACAACATTAGAAACGGACACGCCGAGTATCTCAGCGTTCCGTTCACTGTGCAGGAGCTGTACGACACTCTCGTCCCGTATCGGCATTATCGTCGCGATCTTGGGATCGAGACCAACCAGGACTACGAAGCCGCGGTGACACGTCTGCTCTCGGGCGAAAAGGGTTACATCAGGGCCGACCAGGCGATGCAGGAACGGCTCAAGAAGGAGATGTCATCCGCACATGCGGACGTCGGAGCGTTCAGGGACTACGCTGAGACAAGGATTTCGCTCGCGCCCGACGCACTGCAAAAACTCGGAGTAGCGGTACCCTCTCAGACTGCCGGCGGATACGCGGTCGGCGGAACCGGCGGCAATGGAAACGGGGGCGCAGCGAGTCAGGCAGGGGCTTCGTTCGTGGTGCCGGGTGTGGCCACGATGGAGTCGGCAGAGGGATGCAAATTCTGCGGAGGCACTCTGCCAGAGGGCCGTAAAGTCACGTACTGCCCGCACTGCGGACAGAATCTCGCAGCGAAACACTGCGCCGGCTGCGGGGCGGAGCTCGATCCCGCGTGGAAGTTTTGCGTCAGCTGTGGAAAACGGGCGTAGCTGGTTTCTATTAGCGCTTAGAGCAAAGGCAACTGAACTTTCCTGGCAGAGAACCATAGTTAGAGACGCGGTGCGTATCATTCAGAATCCACTTATGCGCGAGAAGTCAGAGCCCCAAGATGTAGTTTTCCTCTCGGCAGTCCGAACCCCGTTCGGCACTTTCGGCGGCAAGCTTAAAGGAATCTCACCCGTCGACCTCGCTGTCCACGCCTCAAAAGCCGCGATCGACCGCGCAGGAATCACTGCGACAGACATCGATCAGACCATTTTCGGCAACGTTCTCTATACGACCAGCGACTCGATTTACTTTGCGCGCCACGTCGCGCTCAAGTCGGGCTGTCGTCAGGAGACATCGGCGCTCACGCTGAATCGACTGTGCGGCTCCGGCTTCCAGGCCGTCGTGAGCGGAGCCCAGGAAATAATCCTCGGCGACGCACAGGTCTGCCTCGTTGGTGGTGCGGAGTCGATGTCACAGGCGCCGCACGTGACTCGCGGATTGAGGTGGGGCACACCACTCGGCAGCGCGCCAGTAATGGAGGACGTGCTGTGGGAGGGTCTCACCGACTCATACGTTGGACTGGGGATGGCCGAGACGGCGGAGAATCTTGCGGACCGGTACAAGCTCGATCGCGGATGCGTCGACGAGTTCGCGCTGAGATCGCAGCAGCTTGCGAAAGCCGCGTGGGATGAAGGGGTTTTCCAGGACGAGGTCGTTCCGGTTCCGGTGCCCAATCCGAAGACTGGGAAAATGGACGAGCTGTCGAGCGACGAGCACATGCGACCCGACACCACGGCGGAAAAACTTAGCGCGCTCAAACCGGTATTCCGCAAAGGTGGTGTGGTGACAGCGGGAAATGCGTCGGGTATCGGCGATGGCGCCGCTGCAATGGTGATCGCGAGCGAAAAATTCGCGCGCGAACGCAAGCTCGAGCCGCTCGGCCGGCTGGTATCGTGGGCGGTTGCAGGTGTTGATCCATCGGTGATGGGAATCGGACCAGTCCCATCTTCGAAGGCTGCGCTGGCCAGGGCGGGATTGTCGATAGACGACATGGATCTGATCGAAGTGAACGAGGCCTTCGCCGCCCAGACCTGCGCCGTCGAGCGTGAGCTGTCCCTACCCCGCGAGCGTCTCAACGTGCATGGCGGCGCAATCGCGCTTAGCCATCCGCTTGCCGCGTCGGGAGCGCGGATAACGGCCCATCTACTGCATGCGTTACGTGCTCAGGGTTTACGGTACGGCCTCGGCACTGCGTGCATTGGCGGAGGCCAGGGCATCGCGCTCGTAGTTGAATCCATTCGATAGACTGCGGTCGTCGCGGCGAACGAGGAAACCATGAAGGCACTGGTCAGAGTATTCGGATTGGCGTCGGCCGCTGCATTCGCTGTCGCGTGCGCGTCGGTTGGCGGCGGACCCGGCGGAACAGTTACAAACGGAGGCGCGGGTCCGGCCGGGCAAACCACACAGCCGGGCATCATCTGGCCGATCAAAACGCGCGAGCACGTTGATCTATGGTTGCACGGATTCGCAATGCTGCAGGAAGACACCACGTTCGTGCCGTTCTTCAAGCGCGGATACAGCACCAACATGACTGTTCTCAAGAACAGGGCAAATGTGGTCACGCAGCTCGATGCGAATCGGGACAAGCTACGCGCTCGGCTCGCAGTCAATCCTAGGCTGATCAATGCCCAGTTCGTACCGCTCGCCTTCACCTCGTGGAACGATCTCACTCAGGCTGTGGATCTCTTCATTCGCGCCGGCGGTGATCCTCGTGCCGCATCTTCTCAGGTGCAGGCGAATGCAATTGCTTTTCTTGCGGCGTATTTCCCATCTGGAGCGGACAGAGACTGGCTCCGCCTCTTTGTGCAGGCGCTCAATGACGAGAGCAGCCGCTTCTACCACTCCTACTGGCTCCAGCAGCAACGCGAGAGAAGCAACGTCCTCGATCTCGCGGACACGCTTTGGCAACGCACCTACCGTCCGCGCATTCAGAGATTTCTCAACAACACCCAGCAGGCGCAGGGCGAGATCTTGCTCTCCCTGCCACTCGACGGCGAAGGTCGGTCGGTGACACAAGGCAAACAGTCGAACGTCATCACCGTCACGTTCCCGGACAGGCCAAACGATGCAGTGGAAGCGATCTATGTGATCGCGCACGAAGCAGTCTCGGGGATCGCAAGCACTGCGGTCAACGACAACATTACGCCCGAGCAACAACGCAGCGGACTGGGCGAGCGTTATCAGAGCGCGGCAGCGGTGCGCGGCGGCGCGCTGCTCATTCAGCGTACCTCGCCGGAAATTCTCGACGGCTACATGCGTTACTATCTGAGATCGGTGAACCGGCCAGCGGGAACGAACGTGCAGGCGACGTTCAACGCGACATTTTCAATCCCGGACACAATTCGTGATGCACTGGTCCGCCAGCTAGACGTAGTACTCGGGGGGATTTGAATCCGCGCATTTTCCGCTGCGTAAGGTTCTTCAACACTAACCGACACGCCGGCTTTCTGGCCTGACACTGCTTACGCCGGCTTTTCGACGCGGTGAGCGCAGATATAATTCTGCATGGCCTCTCCCCCTCCCCCTCCTTCTCCCCCGAAAGACGAGAAATCTCCGCCGGCGGTGCCGGTTCCGGCTCGCCCTTCCCAGGCGCTGCTTGATCGCCAGGCACTCGAGCGCGTGCTCGCCCGTGCGGCGGAGCTTCAAGGCGCGAGCGCTCTCCCCGAATCCAGCGATCTGATCAGCGAGAGCCAGCTCCTCGACATTGGAAACGAAGTCGGGCTTAGCCCGGCGACGCTCAATCAGGCACTCGCCGAAGAACGAACACGTATCAACGTCCCGGAGGAGCGCGGCCTGGTCTCGCAAATCGCAGGAGCCGGATTCGCGACCGCCACCAGAACGGTTCCGGGAGTTCCGCGTGACGTGCTCGCCACGATCGACGCCTGGATGCAGCGCGAAGAATGTCTTCAAGTGCAGCGTCGGTTCGCCGACCGAATTACCTGGGAGCCACAACGAGGACTTTTTGGAAAGCTGAGACGCACAGTCAACGTCAGCGGTCGCGGCTACTATTTGATGGACGCGAGCCAGGTGTCCGCCACAGTGCTGCCCGTTGACTCCTCGCGCGTGGTCGTCAGACTCGACGCCGACATTCACGCCAGCAGAGCGCGTCGCGTAGGAATGGGAGGATTCCTCGCTGCGATGGGAGCCGCCGCGAGCGGAATCATCGGACTCGGTCTCGTGGTAGCACACATTCCATTGTTCATCGCCGCCGGCTCGGCGGTGCTTCCCTTCGCGGGGAGCACATTCGCTGCATACAAGCTCGCCCGGACGCATCGAGGAGTACTCGCCAGCGTTCAACTTGCGCTGGAACAGATCCTCGACCGACTGGAGCACGGCGAATTCGACCGATCCGGCGGATTGCTCGGAGCGATATCTTCGCGAGCGCGGTTGCCGAGTCGATAGATTAGAGCGGAATCGCTCGAGGGGTTGACCCGCCGATGGAAAAGATCAAAAAAGTCGCCGTCCTTGGCGGTGGCTTGATGGGAAGCGGAATCGCCCAGGTCTCGGCCGCGGCCGGATTTCCCACTACCGTGCGTGAAATTTCGGAACCGCTTTGTGCGAAATCCAGACAGTCGATCGAGAAGACTCTTACGAAGGGAATGGAGCGCGGCAAGGTAACCGAAGCCGAGCGCGACAGCACTCTACGTAACCTGCGGTTCGTGACCGAGCTCAAGGCGCTGGCAGACTCCAACCTGTTCATCGAGGCAGTCGTCGAAGATCTCGACGTCAAGAACCGCCTGTGGTCCGAGCTAAATCAGATCGCGCGGCCAGATGCAATCTTTGCTTCGAACACCTCGAGCCTCACGATTATCGCGATGGCGGCAGCGAGTGGGCGTCCGGACCGGATGCTCGGTCTCCACTTCTTCAACCCGGTGCCGCTAATGAAGCTGGTGGAAGTCGTTCGCACGATAACCACCAGCGAGGAGACAGAGCGGTCTGCCCTCGACTTCGTGCGAGCATTGGGTAAGGAGCCAATTCGCGCGAAGGACAGCTCTGGCTTCGTCGTTAATCTGCTGCTCATCCCGTATATGCTCGACGCAATCAACGCGCTGGAATCGAACGTCGCGTCGGTCGAAGACATTGACAAAGGAATGCAGCTGGGTGCCGGCCACCCCATGGGACCTTTTACCCTGCTCGACTTTGTCGGCCTCGATACCGTTTATAAGATCTCGGAGATCATGTTCGCCGAGTATAGGGAACCGCGGTACGCTCCTCCACCCTTGCTCAAGCGAATGGTGTTGGCGGGAATGCTCGGCAAGAAGTCGGGGCAAGGGTTCTATGACTACTCCTCTACTCCACCGCGAGTGAGTAGCCTCGGATTATGAGATCGAGCTTCTCCGGCGATGACTCTTAGTCTCCGCGGCACCTTCGGCTCATGAGCCTGCCAAACTTCCGCGGATATTTTCGCGAAGACGCGCTTGCTCGCGCGGTTTATTCCGAGGCGGCAGGAATCGGTCGCGCGATTCCAGCAGCCGTCGCTGTTCCCGTTGATGCGGAGGACGTGGTTGTCCTGGTTAAGTGGGCGGCCGAGACGAAGACGAGTCTCATTCCACGCGGATCGGGAAGCAGCATGTCTGGCGCCGCGATTGGCACTGGAGTCGTAGTCGATCTCTCTCGCATCAATCATCTCGGCAGGATCGACGAGAGGGACCGCACTGTATGGGTGGAACCGGGAGTTCTCTGGTCGACGCTCGATGTGGCTGCGAGAAGAAAGGGGTTGCGCTTTCCCGTCGATCCCTCCAGCGGGGATTTTTGTACGCTCGGCGGCATGGTGGCGACCAACGCCGCGGGCGCCCACTCTCTTCGCTACGGCGCCACGCGCACATGGGTAAACGCGATCGACTGCGTTTTCAGCGATGGCGATCGCGCCGTGATCACGCGTGGAGAGCCGCCACCGAAGCGCATCGACGCCATCAGTCGGTTCATGCGGGACGTGCATGGGGAGATCGTTGCGAGCGACAAGAGACGGCCAATACTCCACCTTGGAGTCCGCAAGGAATCATCGGGGTACGCGATCCACGACTATGCAACAAAGGCCGATCTCGTTGATATCCTGGTCGGAAGCGAGGGAACGCTAGCAATCATCGTCGGCATTCAGCTGACGCTATCTCCACTTCCCGGCGCGACGAGCAGTGTTCTTGGATCGTTTCCCTCGCTCGAGGAGGCGACTGCCGCAGCGACCAAAGCACTCGAGGTGGGGGCAAGTGCCTGCGAGCTGCTCGACAGAACTTTTCTCGCGTATGCCGCCGAGAGTCGAAGCGGCGACGAGAGGTTCCACGAGAGAATCGAGGGAGCCGCGGCAATTCTTTTGGCAGAAGTGGAGGCCGACACCGCCGACGCCGCTGCGGCTCACGCGCAGAATCTTGCGACAGCGTTCACCGGTTCCGGAGCAAAGGAGGTCGACGTCGCGCTGACGCCGGAGTCTGAGCACGATCTCTGGGAGCTGCGACACGCGGCGAGTCCGATCCTCTCAGCGCTCGAGCATGTGACATCGATGCAGTTCATCGAGGATGGCGCCGTTCCATTGCCCAAGCTTCCAGACTACGTCCAGGGGGTGAGGAAGGCGCTGGCGGAGCGTGAGGTGAGCGGAGTGATGTTCGGCCACGCCGGCGATGCTCACGTGCACGTGAATCCGCTGATTGATGTCAGTCAGCCCGATTGGCGGGACAAGGTCGCGCGTCTGCTCGAGGATATCGTCGCGCTCACGGCCCGTCTCGGCGGCACTCTCGCCGGTGAGCATGGTGACGGAAGAATCAGAACACCTCTGCTCAACCGTGTCTGGCACAAGGAGGCAATCCGGACCTTCGGTCTGGTAAAGAAAGCGTTCGATCCGGCGAACATCTTCAATCCTGGAGTGAAGGTTCCGGTCAAGGATCAGAAGGCGATTGGTGATATCAAGTATGACCCTGCGCTTCCGCCACTACCTGAAAAGGCGAGAGCGGCGCTCGACGACGTGGTGCGAGCGCGAGCATACGATCGTTTCCGCCTGTCGCTGATCGGCGGACCCTCTTAGCTTTCTGCCGCTCGCAGGTTCATTCGGAAGCAGAAAAGCCCGCAGCCCACAGCCGGCCAGCCGTCAGCCCTCAGCAGGTAGTCTTCAGTTGCAGTTCCCTTTACCGAAGAAAAATCTTTGAACTACGCAGAGCCCGTAGTAACCCTGATCGCGCGCCCGGTTTTCCTTGAGCCGGATCATCTCAGGGTTCGCTGGCTCGGCGAGAGCACCGATGGCGAGAGGCTGGCCGAGTTTGCCGGACGCCTCTGCTACATGAGCCAGAAGAACCCGGCCAACCGCGTGACGCGCGAGTATCTCGAGAACATCAAGAAGCAAGGACACGGCAGCGTTCTCGAGCACGCGAACTATTCTCTCCTGCTCGAGGGCGTGAGCCGCTCACTCACCCACGAGTTGGTCCGGCATCGCGCCGGGTTCGCGTACAGCCAACTCAGTCAACGCTACGTCGATGAGTCGGAGGCCAACTTCGTCATTCCACCGGCGATCGTTGGAGACGAGGCTCTCGAGCAGGAGTGGCGGGAGCAGATTGAAGGGGCTCAGAAAAGCTACGTCCGACTCGTCGAGCACTTGATGGAGCGCTATGGCTGGGTGGGCGACAAGGTCCACCGTCGGAAAATGGCGAGAGAGGCGGCGAGGGGAGTTCTTCCCAACTCCACCGAGACCAAGATCGTGGTGACAGCCAACGCGCGAGCCTGGAGAACGATGCTGGAGCTACGGTCGAGCGAGGGAGCGGAGCTCGAGATCCGCCGCTGCGCGGTGGCGATGCTCAAGCTGCTTCAGAAGGAGAGTCCCGCGTTCTTCTCGGACTTCGAGATTTACCAGGCCGACGATCGCCTCGAAGCGGCGAGGATCGTCTACCACAAGGTCTGAAGAAAAACTGGAAGGGGGAAGTCCGGGCACTGCAACTGACGGGGCGGGACGCGTCAGTGGCGAAGGTGCCAGCTACGAGTTCACAACGCCCTGACTTCCCTCAGTGGCATTCAGGGCACAGGCAGTTGCTTGTGCCGCGACTCACGCAGAAAAGTCAGGGCGTAGTGAACTGGAAACCTGGCGCCTTGTGCCGCTGACGCCTCCCGCCCGGTCAGTTGCAGTTCCGAAGTTTCGCACCCGCTCTGTGCTTTCCTTCGCTCCGATCATCCTGAAAATTTTTCACCTCCTCTAAAATTTTTTCTGCCAGAAAAATTTTTCAGGACTTCGGAATAATTATTGCGCAGCATCGTCGAGGTTTATATACTCGTCCGATGAATCGATCAAGCAATTTTCTGTAGGTGTCGATGACCCTGATCGGTCTCGCCTACAACCAAAAGCCCGAGCCGACAGAGCTCGCCAGCCCTCTCCCGGAGGGCGGCCGTCAGGAAGACGGGGAGCTTGCGCGTCCCGATGAAGAACCTCCCAGTAAAATCTTTGACCTCACGATCGCGGAGCTAATTGCCCGCGACGAATTCGCTGAGTGGGACACGCCCGCCACGATCGCGGCGGTGGAGTCTGCCCTTTCTCCTCTTGGAAAAGTCGTCCGCCTCGAAGCGAACGAGGATTTTCCGGAGAGGCTCCGCCAGGCGAGACCCGACATCGTCTTCAACATCGCCGAAGGATTTCGCGGCGTGAATCGCGAGGGGCACATCCCGGCGATTTGTGAGTTTTACGGAATCCCTTACACCGGCAGCGATCCCTTCACTCTTACTCTCTGCCTCGATAAAGCGAGAGCGAAGGAGACGCTGGCCTTCCACGGAATTCCAACTCCGCGGTTCGCGGTCGTTGAGAATCTCACGGATCTCCAGATACGGACTGCGGAACAGCTGCTTCCTCTCTTTGTAAAGCCTCTACACGAAGGATCATCGAAGGGGATAACCGACAGGAATTTGTGTTGGGATCGCTCCCAGCTTCTCGCGCAGGCGAAGCTTCTCCTCGAGCATTACAGGCAGCCCGTACTAGTCGAGGAGTACCTGCCCGGCGAGGAGTTCACTTGCGCCGTGCTTGGTAATGGTGACGAAGCGACGGTGCTTCCAATCGTCGGAATGAATTTCGAGGCGCTTCCGGAAGGAGCGCTCCCCATCTACGGCTTCGATGCGAAGTTCGTATGGGATCGTCCTGAGAATCCGCTCGATATTTTCCAGTGTCCGGCGCGTATCACCAGTAAGCTTCGGGCGTCTATTGAGCGAGTTACGCTCGACGCTTTCCGCGTGCTTGGCTGCAGAGACTGGGCGAGAATCGATGTCCGTCTCGATGCCGCCGGAACGCCGAACGTACTCGAAGTGAATCCGTTGCCGGGAATTCTTCCCGATCCGGCGGACAATTCGTGCATGCCGAAAGCCGCCCGAGCGGCGGGAATCGGTTATGAAGAGCTCATACAGAGTTGTTTGAAGGCCGGTGCCGCGCGTCAGGGTGTGATTCTCGATCGCACTCCCGTGCCGACGCGGGCCGCTGCCAACGAGCCAGCGCTCGCCACCGGATTGACGTGACCGACAGCAGAGGGAGGAGGAGGCCCCCGCGATGAAAATTGCCTTGTTGTTCGACGGTCTCTCGGCGCTCGGAAAAGCTCCAGAAGTTCAACTGCTCGACTCCATCGAAGCAGTGGAGAGCGCACTACTGGAGTTGGCGACGGAGGTCGTTCGCGTTCCCGTCAGCAACGACGGCCGCTGGGTCGAGCGCGTCCGCAAGGGAAAGTTCGACCTCGTCTTCAATCTCTGCGAGGGAATCGACGGAGAAGCTGTCTACGAAGCGATGGTGATCTCCGTGCTGGAGCTCATTGGCGTTCCATTCACTGGTAGCTCCAGCTGGACGACTGCGCTCACCCTCCGGAAGAACGTCGTGAACGGAGTGCTCGACCGCGCTGGACTGCCGGTCCCGCGTTGGAGCCACGTCCGCCGCGGTGACGAGATCACAAGCGTCGGTTTTCCGGCGATCTGCAAGCCGGTCGCCGAAGATGCTTCGGTCGGAATCGAGCAAAGATCGGTCGTCAGAAGCATGCGCGCACTCTCGACGAGAGTGGAAGCAATGTTCGAGGGTTGGGACGAGGTGCTGATTCAGCGCTTCATCGATGGCCGTGAGGTCAATGTCGGCATCCTCGGCGATGAGACACTGCCAATCGCGGAGATCGACTTCGGTGAGATGCCGCAGGGAATGTGGCACATCGTCTCCTATCGCTCCAAATGGGAAACGGGGAGCGACGAGGATCTCGGCGCCAAGCCAAATTGTCCCGCCGATCTTTCGGAGGACCTTGCCAGCGAGATTATCGGCGTTGCTCGCACTGCATGGAATGTGGTCGGTGGCGAGGGATACGGTCGTTGCGACTTCCGCATCGACCAGTCGGGGCGGCCATGGCTGCTCGAGGTGAACGTGAATCCCGACATCTCGCCGACCGCGGGCCTCGCCCGCATGGCGGGAGTCGCGACACTGAGCTACGGCGACCTGATTCAAAAGATCTGCGATCACGCGCTCGCCAAGCGCGGATCGAACTACACGGAGCGGTTTGTGAAGACGTTGCGGTTGTCCGGGCTGGGTTGATGGAAGGTCCAATCATCTACAACGCCCCTCACGGGGCCGGAGTGGTGCACGCATGAGCGATTGGCAGCAAATCATCAAGGATGGCAGCATCGCGACCCTCGAGAAGCTGGCGGACAAGTTCGGCCATGACGTCATTGACGTCGAAGCGTTGAAGCCGGCGTTCGACAATTTCCAGATGCGAATCACTCCTGCTGCCCTCGAGCAGATCAAGGAAGTAGGCGATCCGATGTGGAATCAATACATCCCGTCTGTGGAGGAGCTCGAGGTGGTCGACGGCGTCATCGACTCACTCGATGAGGACGGCGACTCGCCGGTGCCGAACATCACACATAGGTATCCGGATCGCGCGCTGTTTCTCGTGAGTCCGGTCTGCGCCACGTATTGCCGGTTCTGCACACGGCGTCGCAAGGTCGGCGATCCGGAGAAGATTCCGCTCAATCAGTACGAGTCGGCTTTTCAGTATCTGCGCGAGCACACCGAGATCCGCGATGTAATCATGAGCGGCGGGGACCCGATGATGTTGAGCGATCGACGACTGGAGTATCTCTTCCAGCAGCTTCGCGCGATTCCCCACATCGAGATCATCCGCATCGGAAGCCGCATTACCTCGCATCTGCCGGAACGGATCACGCCGGAGTTCTGCGAGATGGTACAGAAATATCATCCGATATTCATGAACACCCACTTCAATCACCCGAGTGAGCTGACGCCGGCAGCGGTCGCGTCACTCGATCGCTTGTCGCGCGCCGGAGTGTCGCTTGGCTGTCAGACGGTGCTGCTCAAAGGCGTCAATGACGATCCGAAGGTGATGATGAAGCTGATGCACGAGCTGCTGAAAGCTCGCGTCCGGCCGTACTACCTTTTTATGGCGGACCAGGTAGCGGGCGGCGAACATTTCCGGACGACAGTGCAGAAGGGGCTGGAGATCATGCAGGCGCTGCGCGGCTGGACGTCGGGGCTGGCGGTTCCGCAATTCGTGATCGATTCTCCCGGCGGAGGGGGAAAAGTGCCGCTCCTCCCCGAATACCTCGAGCAGATCACCGACGACGAAGTAATCTTCCGGAATTACGAGGGCAAGCGGTTCGTTTACAAGCAGCCGCGCGCAGTACCCGCGGCTCCGGCCGAACTCGAGCCGGCTGCGGAACTCGGCGTTGTGCCGATAAGTCGCAAGAAATCCGCGTCGCCGCGACGCGCCAAGCGTCGGCGCGCCGCCGGAGAGTAGGCCCACCCGACAAGAACGCCGCGCTCTCTCATGGCACGGCGTTTTTGTTTGCGCTCCGATTCGAGGACCATCACCGGTCAGTCGGGTGAGGGCATCCTCTCCAGCAGCTAACTCGCTTACACGCGGCGAGCCTCGCTCACGCCGCTAGGCGTGACGGTCCGGCGCTCAATTCTCGCGAGTCTCTTGCTACGCGAGGCGCTGCTTACGAGGACGCCCTCACCCTCCTTCCCACTGATATCACTAACTGCAGCGAAGATCGCACGCTGTTGCGGATCTCGAGGAGGAGGCGCGGGGTGTCCTCGTAGGCCGCTTCGCAGCCCAGGCGCCGAGCGAAGCCGGCAGCCGTAGCGCGCAGCTTCGCTGCGCGCGGGGCGAGGACAAGCGGCCGAAGAGGACACCCCGCGCCGACCCCGCGCGATGGACTCAAAGGAGTCAGCTACGGGAGAAAACTCCGCGAAGCGGGCTTCTGCTCCACGCGGAGCGCATCATTGAGCGCCTCGAGCTCGGCCTGGACCTCCGCGCCTTCGAGATCATCCCTGATGCGGGCGAGGTCTGGAGCAAACAACGCGCGCGCGACCGCCAGCGAGTCGTGAGCTCCGGCGACAGCGACAATATCTCCGGCCTCAATCACCTCGCGGCCGAGCGGCGTGGGAATCTGCTTGTCGCCTCTCTTGATCGCCAGCACCGTGGCACCGGTGGCACCGCGGAGATTGAGCTGTGCCAGGCTTCGGCCGACCGCAATGCTCTGAGGAACAACCCGTATGGCAACTGGCTCACCCAAACCTGGCAGAACCGCGTTCACATCCTCGAGAATCTTCGTCTCGTTCGCTGCGCCATCAGTAGACGCCATCTGATGTGCCAGCGCCGACGCGATTATTTGCGCTCCGGCCCTGGCGTGCCCCTGAAGATTGGCGGCATTTCTCCAAAGTGCGACGAGAAGCACCACCATGAGCAGCGTCAACACGAACGCGCCCTGATGTGGTGGCAGAAAGGGTTGCGTGATGGCCACGACTGGAATTCCCACTGCGAGTACGACGGCGAGCTGCACCAGAATCACCAGCGCGCGCCGCGGCGCATCAGCCAGATCCACTTTCCCTCTCTGCGGATCCGCGAACGCTCGGCGCGCGAGACTCGTTCCCAATGCTCTGGCACTGGTGATCAGACCAAAAATCAGCGGCGCTGCGATAAGGCCAGCGATCAACACCAACATGAATCGCACCCGTTCGGGCGGCATCCTTGTCATGTCGCCGACCAGCATGCTGAGGCGATCTATTTCCACGTCCACACCGATCACGACGGCGGTGATGAGCGCTGCGTCGAGCAGAATGATCCTGATGATGCGATTCGTCCTCGATTTTTCCGTTGCCGGGCGTGGAGTGCTGCGCACGCGTTCGATCCAGGAGCCATAGAGCGCGGTAACTGTCTGGATCGGCTCCGGCAGCCAGTGATCGATCGACGCCGCAGCGCGGTTTGACAGCTTGATCAGCAGCGGGGTCGTGAGAATGGTGATTGCGGATACCGCGATCGCCACCGGATACATCCAGACACCGATCACCCCGGATGCGACGCCGACGCTGGCGATGATGAATGAGAACTCGCCGATCTGGGCGAGACTCATTCCCGCTTTCATCGCCGTTCGACGACCGTGACCGGCGAGGAAAGCACCGACCGTTACAGCTAGAACTTTTCCGATGATCACCGCGAGCGTCAGCGCGAGAACCGCCGTCCAGTGCTCCGTCAGCGCGGTCGGATCTATCATCATGCCGACCGAAACGAAGAATATCGCGGCGAACATGTCGCGCACTGGTCGCACCAGATTCTCGATCTCGACCTCGTGCCCCGATTCGGCCACCAGCGATCCGGCGATGAAAGCACCCAGTGCCACCGAGTAGCCGAACGACAGCGCCAGGAGCGCCGCGGCGAAGCAGATGCCGATACTTGCGACCAGCGTCGTCTCCGGTTTCCCGAGTCTCTGCACCGCGCGAATCGCGCGCGGAACTGTGAGTATTCCAAATCCGATCAGCCCAGCCAGGAACATCGCCAGTCGTACTGCTGTAATCGCGAGGTCGCCCGGCGATACTGTTCCAGACCGGGAAATCGTTGTCAGGATAGTGAGCAGGAAAATCGCGATCAGATCTTCGATGATGAGAATTCCGAACACGAGCTCGGTTACACGTCCCTTGACGTTCTGCTCCTGGAACGCCTTGACGATGATCGTCGTGCTGGAAATTCCCGTTATCGCACCCGCGAAAATGCTCTCCATCCGCGTGAAGCCGAGCATTTGGCCGACGAGGTACCCGACGGAAACCATGACGCTTGACTCGAATAGCGCCACCGCGCCTGCCTTCTGACTCACTTGCACCAGCTTCCGGATGCTGAACTCGAGCCCTAGAGAGAACATCAGCAGGATGACTCCCAACTCGGAGAGAGCGCGTACCGTCTGCGGATCGGCGACGAGCGGAACCGGGAGGTAGGGGCCGACGATCAAGCCCGCCAGCAAATAGCCGAAGACCACCGGCTGCCGCAGGCGCTGGAACACAACCGTCGCGACCGCGGCCACGCAAAGAACTACGGCGAGATTCTGAAGGAAGGCGTGCGAGTCCATCAGGAATTATTCTTGATACGGTTAGCAGAGTGAGGTCAGGAGGAATATGCAGAGATCACTATTCGCTTTCACTTCTTGCGCGGTCACGATCCTTTTTTCACCGGCAGCGAGCGCTCAACTGACAGCCGCGCAGCCTGATTGGTCGGCAGTTACTGCGGCCATGGGACGCGCCGGTACGCTTCAGCCGGATGGCGTGATGAAATTCAGCTTCCCGAGAAGTGATTTGAACGTCACACTGGACGGAGTCCGCCTCAAGCCTTCCTTTGCTCTGGGGACCTGGATCGCATTCAAGAGGTTGAACTCCCGAGACGCCATGGTAATGGGAGATCTCGTCCTCACCGAGTTGGAAGTTCCAGCAGTGATGTCGCGTCTCGAGGAAAGCGGTTGGGTGATGGAGACGGCACTGCACAATCATCTGCTCGGCGAATCACCACGCGTTGTGTACATGCACATCCACAATGATGGTGACGCGAGGCTGATCGCGACGGTGATCCACGGTGCGCTCGCACTAACTGGAACGCCTATCACCGCCGTCAACAATCCGCCCGCGTCAGTCCCCATCGAGCTCGACACGGCCACCATCAAACGGATTCTCGGGTACGCAGGCAAAGTGAATGACGGAGTCTACCAGGTGAGCGTCCCGCGCCACGAGCGGATACAGATGGGCCCGGTGGAAATTCCAAGATCAATGGGGGTCTCGACCGCCATCAACTTTCAGCCGACGGGCAGTGGAACGGCAGCCATCACGGGAGATTTCGTGCTGACTGCGGGTGAAGTTCCGAAGGTGATCTCGGCACTCCGGCGCAATGGCATCATCGTCACCGCGCTCCACAACCACATGCTAGTTGAGACACCGACACTCTTCTTCATGCACTTCTGGGCGAAGGATGATGTCGTCAAGCTCGCCACGGGACTTCGCGTCGCGCTCGACGCAATGGATCGAGAGCGCGCGGCGAATAAGTGATCGCGGATTGTCTTCGACCGATTGTCGATCACCTGAAATAAAAAAGGCCACCAATTGGTGGCCTTTTTCGCTCACGAAGGAGGCTTATTCGTCCTCTTCGCTGTCGAAGGTTAGAGCGTCCGCCTCACGAACCCGATCAAGCATGGCGTTTACTGGAACTGCAATGCCTCTGTCGTTCAGAACGGATTCGTTGCTGGATCCACGCTGGAACCAGGCGCCAACTTGGGGCGTTGTCTCTGTACCGCTCGCACCAGCCGCCTCTTCGTCAGGCGCGGTATCCGAACCATACACGTCCATTCAACCTCCACGGGTTCAGTGTTCTTTGCTGCCATACTTTCGGTACCCCGAAACGATAGTTTAGAGCCGCGGCAATAACATACAATCGGTACCGAGACCCTCCAATAGTTTGACGATGTCTCGCGCCAAACTCGTCACAACCCGGTAAAAGTTTCCTACCGGATAGCCTTTGGGTCGATTCCTCTAGTAGCGAAAATCCGGCCAACAGCCTCGCCAATCTTATTGTTGGGGGTGCTGGCGCCAGCAGTCACGCCAACGGTGATCGGAGCGTTAGGCGGAACCCAGCCGGTCGACTCGATTTCCCCCTGTTCGCCGAGGGGGCGATGGCGAATTGTGCCGGAGTCAGGATCAATGTCGTCCGCATCTTCGACGTGGTAGGTCCGGACGGTTTCCGAGCAGAGAGCCGCCAGCGACATCGTGTTGCTGGAGTTGTAACCGCCGATTACGACCATCACGTCGAGGGGCTCGCGCAACAGTTCTACCACCGCATCCTGACGTTCCTGGGTGGCGCTGCAGATCGTATCGAACGTGCGGAAATTCTGCTTCGCGTACTCGTCTCCGCGAGCACGGGCCATCGCCTGTCCCACCAGCTCGCCGATGGCGAGCGACTCGCGAGCGAGCATCGTGGTCTGATTGGCGACGCCGATACGCTGAAGATCACGGGCGGGATCGAATTTGGGCGAGGCCGCGTGAGCGAAGCGCTCCATCAGAGCCGACGCGCTCAGTCGACCTTCAATGAAATCACACAGCAGGCGCGCCTCGTCGATATTGCGCACGATGAAATAGCGGCCGCCCTCGTATTTCTCCGCCTGCGATGCCGTCGCGCGTGTTTCCTCATGGTAGTACTTGCCGTGAATCAGAGAAGTGAATCCGTCTCGCGCGTAACTCTCGACTCTCTTCCAGACGTTGAGTACTGAACCGCAGGTCGTGTCGACCATCACGCAGCCGATTTTCCGAAGAGTCTCGAAGTCACTGATCGTCACACCGAATGCTGGAAGGATGACGACGTCCTCCGCCCTGACTCCGCTGAAATCGATGTGACCGCCCCCGCTTTCGGGCATGAGGAATGTGATTCCCATCGCCCGAAGTTTCGAGTTCACGTGCGGGTTATGGATGATTTCGCCGGCAAGATAGATGGTACGATCCGGAAACTTCTTTCTAGCCTGGTATGCATACTCGACCGCCCGCTCCACTCCATAACAGAACCCGAACTCCCTCGCTAAACGGATGGTTACATCCCCGGCGGTCAGGGTGTAATCCCGGGCTTTGAGCAGATCGACGAGGTGTCCCGTATAGTCCGATTCCAGTTCGGACTGGATCTCGGATTTCAACCCGAAACCTTTCCGAAAGTAGGTGGGTGCCCCGGTTCCGTTTGGGTTGCTGGCCTGCATATTCCGAGTGGTGGGGGCGGCGCTCCCGTCCGGACCAGGCGCCTTCACCGATGTATCAGACATACCTTTGAATCTAGCAGTGGCCAACCGATAATGCGCTTCGATAAACGACGATGACCGAGTCACTCGGAGCGTACCCCGCAGAACAGACGATGGCGTCAATCGAAAGTACGCCATCAATTCCATTTACTTCGGCGCGACCGGCAGGTCTGAGCAGACCAGCACCGATCGTCAAAGGCGATACCATAGGTGTGGTAGCTCCGTCGTCCGCAGCGCAGCAGGGCTGGCTGCTTCGCGGAGCGAAAGCGATGGAAGAAGCCGGTTATAAAGTCATCCTCGATTCCGACATCGAGCGATTCCGCCGCTTCCAGCAACGCGAAGACGAGCGCCGAGCCGCAAACCTGATGGCGATGTGGCTCAATCCCGAAGTCAAAGCCGTCATCGGAGGAACCGGCGGTTATGGAGCGGTACGACTCCTTCCCTTCCTCGACCCGGATGTATTTCGCCGGAATCCCAAGGCGTTTGTTGGATATTCAGATATCACCGCGCTCCATCTCTGGCTGATGCGACGCGCCCAGCTACGCGTTTTTCACGGTCCGACGCTAGACGATCTATTCCCTGGCGGTCACGACCCCACCGTGCTGTCCCTCCTCAGCGCTCTCTCGAATCCGCGTCCAGACACTTTTCTCGGCAGAGACATCGCCCGCGCCGTACGGGCAGGCACGGCAATCGGGCGACTCACCGGCGGAAATCTCTCTCTCGTCCAGCAAACGATTGGTACTCCTTACGAGATCGATACGCGCGATGCGATTCTTTTTCTCGAGGAGACGCGCGATCCGATGTCCGTCGTCGACGAGCGGCTTCTTCACCTGCGCGCCGCTGGATTGCTTGGCCACGTACGTGGCATCGTGTTCGGCCAGCTCTCGCTCGATCGATCGGAGGAAGACGAGTTCGAGGATTTCCTGCTCGACCTGGTATCCGACCTGGAGGTTCCGATTCTCATGGATTTCCCCGCAGGTCACGAGGTCCCCAATCTGACCCTTCCCCTCGGAACAGAGGTGGAGCTCGTTGCTGACGAAAAGACCGGCTGGCTTTCCTATCGCGAGGATGCACTCGCGGTCGCTGAAGAGAGGCCAAGACTCAGCCTCGTTTAGAGCCCACCCGACTTGATCGTCGCATCGACTGCGATGCACCAGACGTGAAGAAGCATCAGGTGTACTTCCTGGATGTATGCTCCCTCTTCACTCGGCACAGCAAGGACGTGATCAGCCTCTCCATCCTTGAGTCCGTGCTGGCCGCATAGCGCGATGGTCACTGCCCCTTTCTCTTTCGCGGCCTTGAAACCCCGCAGCACATTCTCCGATCGGCCGCTCGTTGTGATGCCGATCACGGCATCACCAGCGGTTGCCAGACCTTCGACCTGGCGCTCAAACAGAGCCTCGTAGCCAAAGTCGTTCGCGATACAGGTGACGACACCGGAGTCGCCGACCAGTGAGATCGCGGCGAGAGGCCGTCGTGTCTCCTTGAACCGGCCGATCAGCTCTTCGACCAGGTGGCTCGCCTGAGTCGCGCTTCCACCGTTACCGAACGCGAGAACCTTCCCACCGCGTCCGAGCGAGGAAATGATGGCTTGAGCGGCTGCGTCCGACACAGGCTGGAGCGACGCGATGCATGCGTCGATGACTTTCCGATGTCCGCTGAAATGAGTGGCGAAGTATTGTGCTGGCATGCGCGGATTATATGGGGGCGCGGAACACACGCCAGTGTGACTGCCGGCTAGTGCCCACGACGACGACGCCCTTCGCGTCCTCTTTCACGGTGATGCTGTCCCCGATGGCGACCCTGCCCTGCGCGATGCCGCTGATCGCGGCCGCTTCGATGTCGCCGAAATTCTGCTGCAATCTCCCGTACTTCACGCTCCGCCGGTGACAACATGGCGCGATCCTCGGGTGATTCCTCGACTTCGTCGGGCGACCATGGCTGCGCAAGCTGCTCGCGCAGATCGTCGAGCGTATCGGCGCGCACTGCGCCGCGCTGGCCGCGCAGCACTACAAACCGTATCGGACGATCGAGCTTTGGTATCTCGGTTTCAGTGAGCGTCCGGGCGATTTTCTCCGGAAGGCGAAGCCTCGCGACGCCGCGGCGTTTTCCGTCGCGATCTTCCACGTCGTAGTCGATCTCGACATCACGATCACGAATCGTGAGGTGGTTCGGTAGTCGTTCGAGTCGCTCCCAAACGGCCCGAGGCACAAACCGCTCTTTGTCTACAAGCAGCCGTGTGGATCGGAAATCACTCATTGAGTCGACGTCAGCCAGCTGCTCCTCGTACAGCGCGGTGAGCTCGGGCAATCCAAGTCGCTTGGTTTCGCCGCCGGAGCGCTTGTATGCCTCGCGAATTTCCTCGATCACGTCGCGATACTTTTTTACAGCGAAATGCCGAGCTTCACCACGCGCCAACGCTTCCGCCAGGATGTGCCGCGCCTCCTCCGCCAGCTCCGCCGGAAACTCTTCGAGCGTCTCGAGCTCGCTGTCCAGCTCGAAGCCGAAATAATCCAGCGATCGCTTCAGCACCAGCGGGCCGTGCTTTCGGCGCGGATCGTAAATCAACTCGGCCTTGCCACGTGTCGCGTACCGTCTGATTAGCTCCATTGGGATTTGCGTCCCTTCGATAGCGGCACGCGGTATTCCGCTACGATCGGCGAAGTAACGCAGGTCGCCTGCAATTGCGCCCCAGCTTCCGGCCACACTCGTCTTTGAGACACGCGCTTCGGTGCCGTCGGCTGTATGCTCGTCGATCACCAGCTCGAACGGCATGTACTGCGCGAGCAGGTGCGTGAACTTTCGATAAATGTGATCACGCGCGTTCACCATTCGCGTCGGCAGCTCCATTCCAAGCGAGCGGTAGATACTCGCGGTGGCGAGCGCCGCATCCTCAATTGCCTTTACCAAAACACCGCGCCTCTCGGCCCACCTCTCGATGCTCTCGTCGAAGAGATGCCGCGAGAGGCCGTACACTTCGCCGATGTAAGCGCAATGTGAGAAGGCCTCGGCGTACAGATTGTACGCGGTGAGATGGTCGCTGCCCGGCACGACGACTCCCGAGAGATCGCGTTCCTCCCGTGTCATCCGGTGCAGTGACTCGATCGAGCTCATCACCGCCAGATACGGAATCAGCTCGTCGTCGGCATTTACCAGCAGCTCCGCCCACGGGCGATCGACGGGCATTGCCTCGACAGCCTTTCCGTAGCGTGAAAGTCTGCCGTTCTCGATGATGCCGCGTTGCTCGAGTAGTGTCACGGCTTTTCGATACGCGACGCGATCGAGCGGAACTGGCAGATCCAGTTGGTCGGCGGCGACGCCCAGATCGGCACAAGTCATCGCAACCCGCTCCGAATCACCCGCCAGCTGGAACTCGGGCGCCGTCGGCCTCAGCGACGAGAAGTGAATGTCGCGATCGGAGAGTATGAACACTCTTCCGCCCGCGACACGTCCGTGCACCCGGCCGGCCATCTGCAGTATCTCGTTGGCGCCGAGGTGCAGCCTGGTGAGGACATTTTTTCCGCGCTCGATGATGTTGCTGAAGCGGGTGTCGTCGATGACCACTGTGTCGAGGCCCTGAACATTGAGCGCGCTCTGTCCGGCGGCTGTCATTGCCAGGAAGTACGGTTTTTTCTCTTCTCCCTCGAGAAAGGGGCGAATGATCCGGATCGGTTCGCCGCCGTGATAGAAGGCGCTATTGATGCGCGGAAAGCGCTCCCTGACCAGCTCCGCCGCCTCCTCTACACCGGCACGCGTCGGTAAGAACATTCCAACTCCGCGACGCTCCTTCACTACCTGCTGCAGAAATCGGTCGTCGAGAAACGTCAGCGGATCCTTGCGCACGATTTTCACGTCCGCCGCCTTCGAGGGATCGAAGGCGGTTGTCTCGAGCACTGCGGCAGCATTGAGGTACCGTGCGTAAAAAGTCGGGTCGACGGTTGCCGATAGCCAGATGAAACGACACCCGACTCTCTTACCGAGCGCGAGACACAGCTCCAGCTCGGCTGATGTCTGATGGATCTCGTCGGCCACCAGCGTGTCGGTGGGCAGGATGTCACCGTCCTGGAACCAGCGTCGCGCGATTCCTGTCGTGACCACGATCACGTTCCAGCTTGGCGTCTCCGGCGTCGCTTCGCGCTCGCGGTTCACGACGCCGACTTTCAGTGAATCGGTGCGGAGGATCGTCTCCGCGATTGGACGAATTGCGAGAGTTTTTCCTGTGCCGGTGCCGGCGACGATGCCGAATCCCTTCCCCGCCGCAGCGAGGTCACGAATTTCTTTGCCGTGCTGCTTCTCTAGCAGAGTCTGAATTTGCAGACCGAGCGCAAGCTCGATTGTCTCGCACGCAGCGCGGGTCGGCGAGATGACGATCAGCCGGCCTGTTGAAGGCTCTGCCGCGACGAAGGCCGCGTGGTCCGGCGGGAGATATCTGTCGGTTACGATGCGCTGCATTCGCGTTGGAAAGTGCATACATCGCACCGGATGCGAAACGGCCCCGTGAACTCGTCGTTCACAGGGCCGTTCGCTATGCCTTCAAGAGATCTAGTCTCTGCCTTTGTGGCCTTTACCCCGGCCGCGTCCTTTCTGTTCCGACTTGGAGTAGCGGTAATCGCTGTTGTTGTAGCTATCGTTGCTGTTGCCGCGATTACTCCACTTTCCGCGACCTTCGTCGCCGTCGTTGTCGCCCTGCTCATCGTCATCGCCGTGGCGACGGTTGTTGTTCCACGTACCGTTCTCGTCGTCATCGTCACCGCGCCGACGGTTGTTGTTCCACGTACCGTTCTCGTCGTCATCGCCACCGCGCCGACGGTCGCTGTTCAACCTGCCGTTGTTGCCGTTTCTGGTGCCGATGATCGTCATGTTGCCGAAAGTATCACGACGCGCACGCTGAATGATCACGTTGCCGTTCGCATCAGTGGTCCGGCGCTCATAAATCGTGTTGCCGTTGCCGTCGCGTCCGACCGGATACCACGCACCGTTGACACGAGTGCTTCGATTGTCGCGGCAGTTCGTGGTATTGTTGCCGCTTCGCCCGAAGATGATGTCTCCGACAGAGCTGGTCGACTGAGTGTAGGTGCAATCATCGCGATTGCTGCCCCGCCCGCGATTACTCCCATAGATCACCCGACCGCCGTTGGTGGCGGCTCTCGCCCGTGCTGTGGCGCAATCAGTAGCCGCCGATTGACGGCCTGGCGGAACGCCATCCACCCAAACGCGACACATTCCCGCTGGTGGACGCTGGCCCGGAGGCACGCCGTCGACGTTTCGTCCGTTGCCCTGCGCGACCAGTGGCGCTGCCGTCGCGGCGCCAGCAAACGCAATAGTCATTAAGAAAACCTTCATGGTGCACTCTCCATTCGAGACGAAAAGATGAAGCGGCCTCGACGATGCGAGGCCGCTTCGCAATACAGACGACTGACTACTTTTTACCCTTACCCTTGCTTTCCTTCCATGCTTCCTTCTGAGCCTTCTCATTAGCCTTCATTGAGGCCTTTTCGACTTTGTCCTGCTCCTTGTCCGCTTTCTTCCAAGCGTCGTATTGATCCTTTGAAATGGTGCCGGCCTCGAGCCGATCCTTCATCTGCTTGTCCTCTGCTTTCTCAGCCCTTTTGTACGTCTTGCGCTGCTCTTTCAGAGCTTTCTTCCATTCCTTGTCGCCGCTTCGCGCGGGACGCGTGCTGAAGATCGTAAACGTTCCGCCAGGATTACGACGCGCGCGCTGGATCACCAAATTTCCGTTGGCGTCGCGAACGCGGCGGACGTAAATCGAGTTGTTATCAGGACCGCGGCCAACCTGATACCATCCACCCTCTTCACGGCTGCTGACATCTCTGCAATTGACGTCGCTAGTGCGGCCAAAGATGATGTCGCCGACTGAATTGGTGGTACGGGTGTAGACGCACGCAGGCCGATTGGTAACCGGAACCGTGCGCGCGACAACCTGCGCGCTCATCGGGGCCGCAGTTGCGACGCCAGCGAGCGCAAGCGTGATGGCGAAAGCCTTCATCGCGAAATCCTCCGAGTGATTAGATCCACGAGCTCGTCAGTGGGACTCGACTTGCTCTTGCCTTTGTCTGATTTTCCTTTCTTCGTCTTCGGCGGATCATCGCCGAAGAACACCCTTCCATTCGCCGGCCGGTTTCTCACCGCCGACGCGCAGTCGGTTGGCGCGGGTTGCTGCCCCGCCGGTACGTCGTTGATCCAGATCCGGCACATTCCGGCCGGCGGAAAAAAACTGGGCGGCACGATTTGCTCCCGGCGCGACTGCGATTGCTGCGTTGTGGGCTTACCCGGCTTGACCGGGACAGGTCGCTGCGCCCCCACCGCGCTCGCCGAAACGATCATTCCGATCGCGGCGGGCAGGATGAAGCGCAAAAAAGCAGGGGCCGGCATCAAGCCGAAAGGGTATTTCATGGCCTTCATGGGTGCACGTGCGGTGCCAGACCATGCCAGAGCGGCTAACTCTTTGTGGTCAAGAGACTTAGCCATTTGTTCTGCCCTTGGGAAATGGCAAATTGTCCTCCCGGAGGGACGAACCATTGATACACCTAACAGCCCGGCTGAGCTAACCGCGTTGAGCCCCGGCGAGTCACCTCCGCCGGTGGACAAGGCGATTCTCATTATTTCACGATTTCTGCTCTAGCAGTGATAGGATTTCACCCGGCTTTGCGTGCCTGCCTGTTTTTGATTTCTGGTAAATCGGTTTTCCATCTGCCACGATCTCAAACCTGCCTCCTCTCGATTTGATCAGCTCGAGCTCGGCGTCGGGGAATCGTTGGCGAATCTCAGCCGCCAGACTGGCAGCTCTGGGTTCGTAGTTTCAAACGACGCAGTATTCGATGCTGATCTTCATTGGTCTTTGTGTCTGGGTTGATCTTTTATTGTGCTGGCGGTGAAAAGTGTTGCGCGAGCTCGAGCGCTTCCGGAGTGCCGACAGCCTTCAGCGCATTGATTGCGGGCGCGCGAATCACACTCTGCCAGACGTCATTTGCCATGAGCTGTTTGGCCAGGGGAAGCGCGGCATTCTTCTCCAGTCGAATGTCGGACGCCAGTGCAGCGCCGCGAACAATCAGATTCGAATCCCGACGCGCCACTTCGTGAAGACGTACGACAACGTCCCTCGCTACGGTTCCGCTCAGCGTCAGTTTTCCAAGTGCGGTTGCTGCTTCCTCTCGGACGCGCGCATCGGGATCGCGCGTCGCTGCCAGCAAAGCCATCGTGACGCTGCGCATCGGCGCGATCGTCGCTTTGGTCGAATCACTTCCCCAGATGCCAATCGCGTCCACAGCCCGTGAACGCACTGCCCAGAACCGATCGTTGCGCGTTGCCAGTATCAGAGCGTTGAGAGCCGTCTGATCAGTCGGGCGCTGTGCCAGAAGGTCGACTGCTTCGATTCTGCCGAGAACGTCGTCATCGTTCACGAGCTGATACTGCAACATCGCGGTCGAGCGCGGAAAGTCGATCAGGTCGAGAATCCACTTGCCCTTGTCCCAGCGAATCGAGCGAGGTGGCGCCTTGAGATTCGCGCCTGCTTCGCCCGTCCCGTTGCGAACGCGCACAACGAAGTGGACGATTCCGCTGTCGGTACGCGCTTCGACATCGACATCGACGTCGAAGTAGCCGGTAAGACTGTCGCGCGGCTGAACTTCCTTTGCGCTGATCACGAGTCTGCCGGCGGCGCGATCATACAACGACGAAACCTGGAAGACTGGAAAGCCGGCGCCATACACCCATTGGTCGAAGAAAGCCTTGTAATCCTTGCCAGTGGTTTCCTCGAACGCCTTGCGCAAGTCGTTGGTGATCACGGTTCCGTAAGCGTTCTTGGTGGTATAGTGGTTCATCGCTTTCCAGAACAACGCGTCGCCGAGCTGGTGGCGGAGCATCTGAAGGACTGTCGCGCCTTTCGGATAGATGTGCCCGCTGAAGAATACCTCGATCGGATCGTTGACCCACCTGTTCCAAACGATCGGACGTCTGGTGCGACGATCAGCCTCAATGGTCTGCTCCTGAGCGCCGAGACGATCATACGCGCCTTCGTCGACACCCAGATCCTCCTCTCGGAAGATTTGCTCCATGAATGTGGCGAAGCCTTCGTTGAGCCAGACATCTGCCCAGTCTCTGGTAGTCAGGAGATCTCCGTACCACTGGTGTCCGAGCTCGTGGGCCATAAGTCCGACCGAGTTGGCCTGTGGCTCTGACGAGGCGGGATGAAGAATCGCGACGTCGTTCTGCGATGTCGCGGTGACGTTCTCCATTCCGCCGTATTGGAATTCAGGGATCACGATCTGGTCGTACTTCGCCCAAGGATACGCCACGCCAGTCTTGCGTGAGAAAACCTCGACCGCCTGCGGAGTTTTGGCGAATCCGCGCCAGGCAGCGTTGATCGAGTCGGGGTAGGTCCAGTAACCAATCGGTACGTTGCGATATGGCTTGTCCTGAAGAACGCTGTAGTTACCGACGACCGCGGTCATCAGATAAGTCGACGTGGCTTTGTCGAGAACCCAGTGCCACTCGATGCTGTCCCCTACTGTGCGAGATCCTGCCAACCGTCCGTTTGACAGAGCGCGTTCACCTTTCGCCGTCCAGATGTAGAACTCCCACGTGGTCTTGTCGTTCGGAAAATCGTAGGTGGGGACCCAGTAGCGAGTGTCCTCGGTTTCGCCCTGAGTCCAGACGACATGCCTGGCCGGCCTGAAGTACGCACCCTTCGATCGATTGGCGCCATCATATTCGATTGTGATAGAGGTCTTCTGACCGGAGCGTAGCGGCTTCGCTAGATGCACCGTCAGCGCCTTTCCGTCGTAATCGTGTTTCAGTGATGTCACACCCGCGCCGATGCGCTTGAAGGTCATGTCGCCCGCGTCGATGACCAGATTGGAACGGGGCGCTGCCCGGGCAAGGCCGGCGATGGTCAGGGTGGTCGTTCCGACAACGGCGTGACGTGTCCAATCAAAGCGAACCGTCGTTACCTGGTGCTGCAGGTCGTACGTCCGTACCCGCTCCGCGTGCGCAACTCCTTCGGGCGGCGGTCCCCATACAATCAAGGGCGTCTCTCGGAAGGGCGGTATGCGATCAGGAGTAAGGCTCGTATCCATCCGGAATGGAGGAAGTACGAGCGGTGGATTCGGTTGAGGGATTCCGGGAATTCGCGACGGTGTCGTCGCCGGCGCACAACCGAGAACGAGCAGGCTCGCAGCGCCCGCGAGGAATGGGAGTTTCATCTTGTGTCGAAACGGGATGAATACATCCGGATGATTCGGGGCAGCCACGGAGCACGCATTTACAGTATGGTATCCAAGCGCCTAAGGCGGGGGAAGGAGAGTCGGGTGCGACACGCGTTCACAATAATCGAGATCACTGTCACGCTCTGCATTCTGAGCGTGCTGTCCGCCATCGCCGTGCCACGGGCCGGTAAACTGCTCGATAGAGTCCAGGTGCGTGGCGCGGTACTGGAGGTAGAATCGATTTTCAGCAGTGCTCGACACATCGCAATAGCGCGCGCCGCGCAAACAACTGTCGATATCGACACGGTCGCCCGGACAATTTACGTGAGCGTTGGCGGCGACACCGTCAGAAAGAAGGAGATCGGAACAGATCACGCAGTTCAGCTCTCGGCGAGTCGATTGAGGATGTCGTATGCGGCGACCGGCATGGGCTACGGCGCGGCAAATCTCAGCGTCGTCGTTCGACGGAATGCGTCCGCCGATACCGTTTTTGTCTCGCGACTGGGTCGGCTGCGGCATTGACCGAAGACGGACGCGCAACGTCCGCGATGTCAACGCCGGCCGAAACGGGAAGCGACGCATCTGCAGTCGTGCCGAAGTCGTACCCTGGGACCGAGATCCGCGGAATTTGCTGACCAATCGCGCGCTCGATGGTGCGTACCATCGAGATCTCGTCGGGCGCCATGAATGTGTAGGCATCACCAGTGGCGGCCGCGCGCCCAGTCCGCCCGATTCTGTGCACGTAGTCCTCGGGCTGCTGCGGAACGTCGTAGTTGATGACGTGGGTGATGCCAGAGACGTCGAGGCCGCGCTGAGCGATGTCGGTCGCTACGAGCACGCGAACCTTGCCTGACTTGAAATCATCCAGTGCCTTGGTACGTTCGCCCTGAGATTTGTCCGCGTGCATGGCAGTTGCCGCGATCCCTTCGTCCTCGAGGTGTCGAACTACTCGATCAGCACCATGCTTGGTACGGGTGAAGATCAGAACCGAATCCATATCCGACTTCCTTAGCAGCTCGGCGAGCAGCGTGCTCTTTCGATCGCGCGGAACCGGATAGACTGCGTGCGTTACGCTGCTCGCTGCCTCCGAGCGACGTCCGACCTGAACGACAACGGGCTTGCGCAAATATTTCCGAGCGAGTGCCTCCACCTCAGGCGGCATTGTTGCGCTGAAGAGCAGCGTCTGTCGGAAGCGCGGAACCTCGCTAACGATGCGATTGAGCTGAGGCGCGAATCCCATGTCGAGCATTCTGTCCGCCTCGTCGAGAACAAGTACCTCCAGATCGTCGAAGGCAACGTTCTCGCGCTCCATGTGATCCAGTAGTCGTCCGGGCGTAGCCACCACGACATCGACGCCACGACCGAGCGCTTTCGACTGGGGCTCGATACCAACGCCGCCAAAGATCGGCACTACTCGCAGCTCCGTGTACTTCCCGTACTTGCGGAAGCTTGCCTCCACCTGTGCGGTGAGCTCGCGGGTTGGAGTAAGGATCAGGACGCGTACACGGTGAACGGGCTTCCCGTTTTCATCCGCCACCGGAGCGGTGATCAGGTTATGAATGATGGGTAGTGTGAAGCCAGCGGTTTTCCCGGTTCCGGTCTGTGCCAAGCCAATCAGATCCCGGCCCTCGAGAGCAAGTGGAATAGCCTGTTGTTGGATCGGAGTAGGATGGGTGTAACCGGCATCGCGAACCGCATGCAGCAGTTCCGGCGCGAGGCCGAGGGCGGTAAACGGGGGGCTCGCGTCCAGAGGGGCTTCGATCATCTACCGATAATATACCCCGAGCGTACGGATACTCGATTGAGAACAACTGCAACTGAACGGGCGGGAGGCGTCAGCACAAAGGTACGAGGCGTTGGGTCACTACGTCGGGACTTCACCAGTGCCCTTCCGAGTACAAGCAACTGCTTGTGCCAGACGCCGAGCAGAAACGTCCCGACGTCGTGACCTCGAGCCTCGCGCCTCCAGCGCTGACGCCTCCGGCCCGTTCAGTTGCAGCTTTTCCTCAAACCCCTCCGCGGCGCATAAGAGCGATCAGCTCCTCATTAACTTCATCGGGCGTCTCCTCTGTGATGATGTGCCCCGCGTCAGGAATCGCGCGCAGCACGATCTGAGGAACGAGCGGGACGTAAATGGCCATGCCGTCGTGCGGCATGAGGTGGTCGAGACTTCCCCAAACTCCAGCTGCCGGAAGATTGACGATCGCAAGCGGACGATGATCTGCCGCATTCCACTCGTAATGATGAAGCAGCTCCCGCATCGCCAGCGAAAATTCCGGGTACTGCGAGGGAGCGAGGTACTCCGCAACATCGCGCTTCGTGAAGTGTCCGCGTTTTCCGTAAACTCGCATCAGCGCGAGCTTCACGATCACGCGCGGATTTATCTGTCGAAGTATTGGGGTGAGCGGCAGCGGCGTCAGAAACCGGTACAGCCACATCAGCGGCACGCCTTTGAGCCCGACAGGAGAGAGCATGCCGAGGCATCGCACGCGCTCAGGGTATCGCGACGCGAAATGGTATATGAGAGATCCTCCGAGCGAATGCCCGGCAAGCGCAGGACTCTCGAGGTCGAGCAAGTCGAGAATTTCGCGTAGATGCTCGACCAGTGACTCGATAGTGTACTCGTTCGCGGCTAGTGGCTTGTCGGAGAGGCCATGTCCCTTGAGATCGATCGCGATCGCGCGAAAACCAGCGTCGGCGAGCGCCGGCATATTGCGGCGAAAGACGTAAACGCTACATCCCCAGCCGTGCACCAACAGGATTGGCGGCGAAGACGGATCGCCGCGCTCAACCACGCGAATTCTTGTTCCTGAGCGAAGACGCGGAAAACTCACGCGATAGGCCGGATCGCCGGCAGGAAACATCTCGCCGGGCCTGAGATTACGCCGGCGACCGAATCCGATCATCTGATCAGATCAATTCAATTTCTCTGCCGACAAGCTTTCCGATGAGGCCGATGCGGAAGGTGACGTCGGTCCATTTCGATTCTGCTCCGGCGCCGTCGTCGAGCGGGAAGATGGACCACGCCCACGGATTCGTTGTCGTCGGCCGGTCGGTCCCCCTGTGGGGATGCCAGACGCCGTTGCGATCGCGATCGTCAACGAATCTCTCGTAGAGTTTTATCCATCCGTCGTTGCGGCGGAGGAAGTTGAGACGCGCCATTGTCTCGAGCCACAGCAGCGCAAACGGGATGTCAGCATCGACTGCGTTCCGATGGGGCAGCACATCACCCATAACGAGGTGAGGCTGCGGCACCATCTTCTTTCCGAAGAGCTGAACCGCTTCCTGGCGCGGCAGCGGCTGCGTGATCCAATCGTAAATGCGCTCGACTCCGCTGAAGTGCTCGTGACGGAAAATCGGCATATGCGCGAGCATCGTCAGCGTGAAAATCGACGGCGGTGCCGACTCCGGCGCGAGTACGTGGGTGTTGCCCACGCGCATCCAGGGCTTCTCGCCGAGCGGTGAGTTGAGATATGTCACAGTGCGCTCTAGAATGCGGCGTGCGGCACCGCGAAGTCGCGGATCATTCTCGTACCCCAGCTGCGCCAGTGTCGCGGCTGCGGCCTCACGAAAGAGTCCGCGCGTACGCCGCACGATATCATCGTCCCTCGCCTTGGTCCCGAGCTCGAAAGTGAACGCGGGATCGTTGTCTTCGGCCAGCAGTCTGAAAAGAATCCTGCGCGCGAGCACGAGGGGCGGCGATTCGATGCCCCAACCATACTCTGCGAGGCGTCGCACGGCGGGAATCGCTCCGATGTTGGTGAAATCGGCGGAGTGTCGCCCCGGTAGCGAAAGGACCGACTGATTCCACATTCCGTCCCGCGATTGTGTCACGGCGAGCTTGATGGCGGGACGATACGAGTAGGGGAGCCAGTCGATATCGCGCGCAGTCTGAGTTTCGGTGCCCGCGATCTCGGTCATCGCCCGGTACTTTATTGGAGCCGAGGCGTGCTCGAGGAGCCAGCTCAACGGAAAGGAGAGCGTCTCCGGGGCGGGTGCTGAGATCGGTGGGGCCAGTTCGGCGGTGCTACCGGGTACGGTCACAAGCGGCGCTCGGCGCGCAGTAGGGAACGGGGCAATCGGGGCCGGCAGGCGCATGAGCCGGCTGTCAGGGCGGGAAGAATAGCAGGTTTTCAGTGAGGCGCTAGTGCAATAGGCTAACTAGTTGTGGGACAAGGGATTACACTAACTG
>DASWCI010000146.1:0-5066 GCA_036390195.1 Gemmatimonadaceae bacterium | reverse complement strand
CGGACTGTTCAGTGGAATCCAGCGCTGCGCAAGCCCCGAGACGACGTTGCCCACGCCGGCAATCGCGAATAGTGCTCCGAGTGCCGCCAGCATCTGAGGCAGCACCGCCGCCCACCCGACTGCGTCGAGCAGCCGACGTGCTTCTCTGATCGGCGCGAGTAGTGGCGGCCTGAGCATGACCATTCCCGTCGCCAGCGCGACCAGCGTTGCGATCGCCAGTGAGATCACAGTTACCTGCTTGGGATCCACCAGCGGCATATTCTGAATCGTGATTCGCTTGAAGATCACAGTGCCGAGTACCGTGATCAGCGGAATGGCGAGCGCTGGAATAAAGAGCTTGTTTCCCCAGCGCCGCGCGCTTGCTTCGCGCTCCGCCCGCGTATCGCCTTCATGCTTGCCCTGTCCGAGACCGCGGATGCTCGCAACCAGCACCATCGCGATCACGAGAAGACCATTTGCCAGATCTGGCAGATGCGAGCCCGCCAGAAAAGTGACCGCATAGACGCCCCAGAAGGCGGTGTTGTTGAACCGGCGTGGGTTTGTTCGATCCCGCCAGTTGACAATGGCGACGCCGGCCATCATCAGACCACTCAGCCAGTAGACGTGTTCGAGTGTAATCACGCTGCTTTCGATTTTTTGCCGAGCTCCGCGCGCAACCGCCGATCGAGTAACAGCAGTCGGGTGCAGTGGATCACGAAAGCACAGATTGCGGTCGGGATCGCCCAGATCGCGAGCTGAGTTGGCTCCACGTGGATTCCATTCTGATCGAGAAAGCCTCTGATCAGAAGAATCGATCCAATCGCGATGAAGATATCTTCACCGAAGAAGAGAGCGATGTTGTCGACGGCAGCGGCGTTCGCTCGAATCCGGTAACGCGTTCGCTGCGGCAGCTCACCATACTCATTCTCCGCCGCCCCCTCGGCCATTGGCGCAATCAGCGGTCGCACCATTTGCGCGTGGCCACCAAGCGAGGTAAGACCGAGCGCAGCGGTGATTTGACGAATGGCGAAGTAGACGAGCAGGACACGGGAAGTTGTGGCAGCACGGAGTCCGCCGACTACAGCGCGTGCACGCTCCTTGAGCCCCGCGTGTTCGAGCAGACCAATGACTGGCAGGACTAGCCATACGATCGCGACGTATCGGCTGGTAATGAACGCCTTCCCAAATGCGGCGATGACTTCGAGCAGGCTGAGTCCACCGGCGATCCCGGTCGCGAGACCCGCGATCGTGACGACGAGCAGCGGATTTATCCGAAGGACAAATCCGACGACGACGATGGCGATCCCGATGAGGGTGAGCATGAGCGATTGAAAACTATCGCCCTATCCAATAATTCACCTTGACTTGAAAGACGTTCGTCGGCCGATCGCGGAAGATCGCGCTCCTTTGCGCACCGAAATCGAAGTGGCCATTCGGATCGCTTCCTGTCCGGCTCTGTGTCCAGACGAAGAAAACCGTCGAGCCCGGACGATACTCCCACCGCACCACTGCATTGCCGATCAGAGACCGGAATGTGAAATCTGGATCGCCGAACGAGAACGGCGCGGCTGGCCCAGTCCCATCCGGATCGACCGTATACGTCGCGCCTGTCGACGCAGTCGCCGACGCACGACTGATAGTGCCGACATCCTTCCCGTACACGAGTTTCTGGAACGTGCGGGGTGCTGCGAACTCACGGAATGACGAATAGGCCCCACTCGCGATGAACGGTTGCGCGAACAGTTGCAACGTCAGATTTGGGTTGAATGTCCAGTTCACCCTCGTGTCGAGTGAGAGCGTGCGCGCCTTGAGGAACGCGAAGACATAGCGTTTCCCGTAAAACGACGTCGCGGTTGGATCGGTGATGGCCGTCACGTACTGCGCGACGTCCTCATCCGCTGCGAAAGTCGGCGACAGGCTTATGAAGACATTGGTCGCCGGTTTCAGTGCAACTCCCGGTTGCAGAATCAAGGTGTGGGTGTCTGAATCAACACCGCGCGCACCTTGCATCTGAAAATCGAACACCGCCTTCTGACGCGCGTCAGTCGAGATCTCCAGCATCCCGAACTTGTAGCCGGTGCGCTTCACCACCGGTCCTCCACGAGTGAGTCGGTCGTCGAGAACCGTCGGATGGTAGATCGCGAAACTGCGAATCTTCCAGTAATTGAGAAACATATTCTCGTAGTACGCCTGCGCCTGCGTATCAGTCCGATCTCCGTCGTAGTTGAATTGCTGCTGTGCGCCGACCAGCCACGTGATCTCCCGATACCACGATCCCGGCGTAACCCATTGGCTGCCGATATTTGCGTTCATCCACTTGTAATCGGCACGGCCCAAAAAGGAGAGATCGTTCACTTCGAAGCCCGGACTTCGCCAATTCTGCGCAGTCTCCCAGAGCCAGAAGCCATTCTCCTTGGCCACGCGAGTATAGAAGCCATACCCCTGTAGCGAGTTCCCGGTGGGGCGATATCGGGTGTCGAACAAGCCGTCCGTCGTAACGCGACGGTCGGGACGCTGAAAGTAGTGAGCGCTAGACCGCTGAGTGAGATCCATTGCCGCCGTCGAACCGGCGACGTCGGACAATACGACTGAGCCCATCCAGGAGTAATTGCGCTGAGCCCACCTGTGATTCCAGTCGATGCCGCTGGCCTCCGCATGGCTGCGCAACCTGTCGGCCACTACTGTATCGCCGAGCTTGCGCAGCGTTGATGTGAACACTCCGCCGACAGTCGTAGCGCCCTGATTGAGATCTTTTTTTACGCGCCCAACGAAATAGTTCGTGAGTGGCTCGACTTGCTGCCTGCGCTCCGGGAGAGTTGGGTCAGGTAGATAGCGCGCCGTCTCACGATTAGTCACCGCATCGAGGAGACCAATCGTGTATCCGGCCGCGGTTCGACCGGTGATTTTTGCGGCGCCGAGGATCGTCGTGTTGTCCGGTGTATCTGCAAAATCCGCCAGACCGCTAACGTAGCCATTGAGCTGCGGTGGACGTCCGATACGGCGCGAGTAGAAGACGCCGAGACTCGACGTATTGCTGCAGAAGAAACAGTTCATGCCGCCGAAGTCGAAAGCGTTGCTGCCGGCGACGAAGAACGGACGCTTCTCCTCATAGTAGGTCTCGTAGGCGGAGAGATTGATCGTCGCCGGATCGACTTCGACCTGGCCGAAATCAGGGTTCACTGTTGCGTCGAGCGCGAGACTCGAGGTGAGCAGGTACTTGATGTCCGCGCCGGCACTGACGCGTCCGTAGCTGTTGTTGTGATACGGGTCGCCTGGTGACGCATACTTGAACTGTTCCCGCGACACTACGTACGGGAGTAATTCGAGCTGCCGTGGTTGGCGACCGATGGTAAGGCCGGTGAGCGAGCCGAAGTACGCGGGGCCACCAGCTTCGCTCATCCGCCGGAAGGACCACATGTCCTGCTCGCGCAGCCGGTCACTGTAGCGCCAGATCTGCATCCCCCATGTCTGCGCGCTATCTCGGGAGAATCGCAATTGCGAGTACGGAATCCGCATCTCCGCCGTCCAGCCGAGTGAGTCGACGCGTGTTGCCGCTTCCCAGACAGGATCCCACGATGCATCGCCGTTGAACTCATCGCCGCGCACTCCGGCAGGATTGACCTCGAACCATGCCCGGTCGATGTGGTTGTGATATGGGTCGAATTCGACGACCAGCTTGTCGGTGGTCAGTGAATTGAAAGAGCCGTTGTTGCCGTTCGAGTCGAGCAGCTGATCACGCCTCGAAACGGGAGCGCGTATTCCACGAATACCGAGCGAGTCGTACATGCGCGCTCCGACGTAAATCGCCCGTTCATCATAGAGAACTCTTACTTCGGTGCGCTGGCTCGCCGGTGCGCCTTCATGCGGCTGCTGCTGACGAAAATCGGTGATCGGTGTCGCTTTTGCCCACGCTGCCTCATCGAGGTTGCCGTCGACAGTGATGGATCCTGTCAGCGATGTGGCGGTCGCGAGCGGCAAGCTCGTAGAGCTTGTCTGAACTGTTTGTGCGCGGGCTGCGACTGTCACCGCGAAAAAATTGGCTAAAACGAAGCCAAGAACTCGATTCATGCTCAGGACGGTTGTAGGCTTATGACATCGCAACCTACGATCCGGGCTTAGATTCAGTTTCATATGTTTCAAGTACAAGTAGCAGACCAGCCTTCACTCGACGAGCTCGAATCTGCCGCCACCCTGATCTACCAATCGATGCCGCCGACGCCGCAGTATCGGTGGCCGTTACTGGAAGCACGTGTTGGTACGACGGTCTGGGTGAAACACGAAAACCACACTCCGACTGGTGCATTCAAAGTGCGCGGAGGTCTGGTATACCTCGAGGAACTGTGTCGCGTCGGCGACAAACCTGGCGGAGTCGTCTCCGCCACTAGAGGCAACCACGGCCAGTCAGTCGGATTCGCCGCGCGTCATTACGGAATTCCCGCGGCTGTCGTCGTTCCCCACGGAAACAGCGTGGAAAAAAATGCTGCCATGTGCGCTCTCGGCGTCGAGGTCATCGAGCAGGGACACGATTTTCAGGCGGCCGCCGAGATCGCCGACGAGATCGCGACCGATCGCGGATGGCACCGGTTTCCGTCCTTTCACCCGCTGTTGGTGCGCGGCGTAGGAACTTACGCGCTGGAGTTGTTTCGGGCTGTTCCGGATCTGGATACCGTTTACGTACCGGTCGGGATGGGAAGCGGACTGTGCGGCGTCATCGCTGCGCGAGATGCGCTCGGCCTTCGTACGAAGGTGGTGGCAGTCGTGTCCGAAGGCGCGCCCGCGTTCGCACTCTCATATGATCAGGGCCGCGTCATTTCTCACGAGGTTACGACGCGCGTCGCCGACGGCATGGCCTGTCGGATACCTGTCGAATCGGCACTTTCAATCGCGCGCCACGGCACGGAGCGCGTCGTTCAGGTGAGCGACGACGAAGTAGAGTCAGCGATGCGTGCGCTGTTTGCCGACACCCATAACACCGCCGAGGGTGGCGGTGCAGCTGCGCTCGCTGCATTGCTCAAGGAAAAAGAAAAGATGCGCCAGCAGAGACTAGCAGTCGTTCTTTCGGGTGGAAACGTTGACTCAAGCGTGTT
>DASWCI010000145.1:0-2489 GCA_036390195.1 Gemmatimonadaceae bacterium | reverse complement strand
CACTATCGAGTCGCGACCTGCTCATTGCTCCAGACCCCGAAAGCAAGAGCCATACTTTTATATCGCGCGTGTAACTCTCTGGGTAACAAGGAGTTATAAACGGGAGCCGCATCTTCGTGAGCGCTCGGCGCCACGTTTGCGTGGCGTCGTTGCTACAGATGACTAGCCAAAGAACGCTCGAACTATGTCTGTGCTTCGGGTCGTCGCGTCGGCTCCCACATCGCCATTTCCGCCTTTCGAAGTGCAACCCACCATGCGTTCACGCCGGCGCAAAAAGTGACAAGCGCAAAGGCCGCAATGGCCACCGGTTTGAATCCGGTGGACTCGCGACGCCTGATTCCGATGAGTGCGAAGCCAACTCCAGCAGCAACGAAACCAAGGAGGATCCTCGCGGCAATGTTGTCCGTGGCTAGAATCGCGAGGGCAAGGAGCGCGGGTGGAACAAGGAGGTAAGGCACCCAGCGCAGTAGCTTGTGGCTTACCAGCATGAATGCAAACAATCCGTAACGAGAAGGGTCCATCAATCTGCGGTAATGGAGGAGGGTGCTGATTCCTCGAGCCATAGTTCGCACCTTCCGCTTCATCTCGGAACGAAGATCCGCAGTGCGAGGAACGAGGCATGTCGCGGCCGGGACGCTGACACTCCGGTAGCCTTGCTCCCGTGCGACGAGCGCCGAGGCAAAGTCCCAACTGAGATCGCTGCGGAGCGCCTTGGCACGAATCGAACGACGGAATGCGTAGAAACACCCACTCGCGCCCACGATCGAACCGATCCGCGTCTCGAGATCCCTGATCCACATCTCGTACCCCACGTACGTTGACTCTGCGGCAGGACCCGCGTGCTGCCTCGTGCCAACACTCACGTCGCGACTCGACGCGACGCCGACGGTCGAATCTTCAAAGGCGCGAATCAGCGGCTTGAGGGATCCGGGCGGCACTTGTACTGTGGCATCGACATTTACGATGATTTCGCCGCGCGCGGCAGCTAGGGCCGCGTTCTCAGCCATGGTCTTCCCCTTTCTCTCGGGAATGCGCAGGAGCTCCACGCCTCGGTCGGCCAGTTCACGCACGATGTCATCGGTGCCGTCAGTCGAGCCGTCGGAGATGACCAGCAGTTGAAGGCGATCGCGCGGATAGTCCAACTCGAGGAGTCTCTCGAGCGTCGACCGGATGTTCGATGCCGCGTTGTAAACGGGGACGCTGACCGTCACCGTCGGCCAGTCGCTCGCGGTCACCGAGGTCTCGCGTCGACCCCGAGTCACCGCAATCATCCAGAGGACTACTGGATAGCCGAGGTACGCGTAAATCCCGACGAGTAGTGGTGCAGTCGCGAGTATGACGGCGGCAGCGAACATTCTGGCGAGCGCAGAGAGAAGTGAGGGAGAGTGATCTTCGCAGAGAACTGCGACGGCGAACAAGTTTGGCGAGCCAGGGCGCCACCCTGCGCGCCCTGCTCGAGCCGCGATCAGGCATTGCACGTGCCCACCGGCGCCGATACGCAACACGTTGTGCCACATGCGGTTCGGCGGTTCGCCTGCTTCGGCGTGGCGGGAAAGAACGTCAGTCTGTTGCGACGGCGCGACGCCTTGCGTTGACACAAGTCGCCGCGCGGCGCCGAACGCGGCTCGAACAACACGGTTTCGCGGTCATGGAAATTGCGCAGCCCTTCGGCCGATGAGGCCCTCACCACCGACACGATCGATGCGATGACCAATTCCGCCTCGAGCAGATCACGAACCCCAATCCTCTTCGCTCACTGGGGAGATGAGTGCATACGCGGAAGCGAGCGCGTATTACTGGATCTATTCTCGAACATGGATCGTGATCGATTCGCTCCGGTATTGTGGTGCAATGCACGGACGATGGCCGCTGCGGCACAGGCGCTGGACGTCCCGTCGCACGTCACCCGCATGCCGATTCTTCTGGGCTGGGATTCTCCGAAGCTCGATCTACCTGCGTACCGGAGTCTAGTCCGTGAAGGCGAATCTTTGATTCATGAGTACGGCGCAAAGCTCGTACACGCGAACTCAGGTGCGCCGAGCCAATGGATGGTTCCAGCGTCTCGGCGCGCTCGCGTTCCCCTGCTGGCGCACCTCCACGCTATCTACGGCTTCCGCGAACGGTGCACGCTCCTTCTTCATCAGGTCCCGGTAGTCGTTGGATGCAGCGAAGCGGTAGTAAAGCCATTTCGATCGGATCGCGTTCCGGAATCCCGTCTACGCGTCATACCCAACGGTGTTGATCTGAAGCGTCTGAACGCAGGTGACGCCAGTGAACTTCGACAGTCGCTCGGCATCCCCCCTAGTTCTTTCGTCATTCTCGGGATGGGCGCGCTCATTCCTCTTAAAGGGTTTGACGTTCTGGTTCGAGCTGCGGGTTTGTTGCGCGCGAGAGGAGTCGATTCACATCTCGTCATTGCGGGTGAAGGGCCCGAACGTTCAGCGCTCGAAGGGCTCGCTCGCCAGCTCGACATCGAGCATTTCGTGCAC
>DASWCI010000144.1:0-2808 GCA_036390195.1 Gemmatimonadaceae bacterium | reverse complement strand
GCCCATGGTGCAGGTTGGTGCCACTCTGCTCGGTATGCGAAATCGCGCTGGTTTCTTCGCGCGCTAGCGTCAACGACGCGCCAAATATCCCGATTTGACCCACGACGGCGAGCGCCGCTGCGAACACGCGCAGCCGCCATCCCGAGCGACGATCCACCGAGTCTGCACTCCTCATCTCGACGTAAAGTACCCGCAAGCGCCAAAAAGGGTAGCACCCGAGTCGCCCGCGTGGCATTTTTCCATGTTCCATGAAGCGTGAAGATGCCCTCGACTACCACGCATCCGGACGCCCCGGAAAGATCGCGGTAGTACCCACCAAGCCCCTCAACAACCAGCGCGATCTCGCACTCGCCTACTCCCCCGGAGTGGCGCTGCCGTGCCTCGAGATCAAGGCCAATCCGGAAGATGCGTATCGATACACGGCCAAAGGCAACCTGGTCGCAGTCGTGACCAACGGCACCGCCGTGCTCGGGCTCGGCAACATAGGCGCACTGGCAGGAAAGCCGGTCATGGAGGGCAAGGGCAATCTGTTCAAGCAATTCGCCGACCTCGATGTCTTCGATCTCGAAGTGGGATCTGAGAATCCCGACGACGTGATCAAGTTCTGCCAACTCCTCGAGCCAACGGTCGGCGGAATAAACCTCGAGGACATCAGAGCGCCCGACTGTTTTTACATCGAGGAGACGCTGAGGAAGACGATGCGTATTCCCATCTTCCACGATGACCAGCACGGGACAGCAATCATTTCTGGCGCGGCCCTGCTGAACGCACTCGAGATCGTCGGCAAGAAAATCGAAAAAGTTCGCGTCGTGTTTTCGGGCGCCGGCGCCGCCGCGATCTCCACCGCCGAACATTACGTGCGACTCGGCGTGCCGCGCGAGAACATTCTGCTCACTGACCGTCGGGGCGTGATCTACGAGGGCCGACCTGGTGAGATCGATCCGTACAAGGCGAAGTTCGCCCACAAGACGAAAGCGCGAAGCATTGCCGATGCCCTGGTTGGTGCCGATGTCTTCGTCGGACTTTCAGTGGCTGGCGCTATCGCTGGAGAGATGGTCGCGAAGATGGCAAAGAAGCCGATCATCTTCGCGCTCGCGAATCCGGAGCCGGAAATTTTGCCCGACCAGGTTCGCGCTGTTCGATCGGATGCGATCATTGCCACTGGACGGAGCGACTTCCCTAACCAGGTCAACAACGTACTTGGCTTCCCCTTCATTTTTCGGGGCGCCCTCGACGCCCGCGCGACGCAAGTCAACGAAGACATGAAGATGGCAGCGACGCGAGCACTCGCGTCGCTCGCGAAAGAAGACGTTCCGGAAAGCGTGTCGCGACTCTACGGACTGCGCTCGGTGAAGTTCGGGCCCGATTATCTCATTCCCTTCCCGTTCGATCCGCGAGTGCTGCTTCGGGTTGCTCCCGCCGTGGCGTGGGCAGCCGTCGCGAGCGGTGTCGCCAAGGAGATGATTGACCTCGAGCAATACCGTGAGCAGCTCGAGCTGCGGCTTGGCCGAGCTCGCGGGATAATGCGCGGCATCATCAATCGCGCGGTGCGCGATCCGAAACGAATCGTGTTCCCGGAGGGCGAAGAGCCGAAGATCATTCGCGCAGCACGGATGATCGTCGACGAAGGCATTGGCTCTCCTGTCCTGCTCGGTCAGCGCGGCACGATCGAGCGCATCGCCGAGGAGAACCACATCTCGCTCCGCGATATCCTGATCGACGACCCGGCGACGTCCGCCAGGCGCGACAAGTACGCGGACTATTTATGGCAGCGGCGGCAGCGAAAGGGACTCAGTCATGGCGAAGCACACCAGCTTTTGTTCAACGGTAATTATTTCGGGTCGGTGATGGTCGCCTGTGGAGATGCCGATGCACTTCTCTCCGGCGTCGGGATGCACTACCCGGAGACGATTCGTCCGGCCCTGCAGGTGATCGGCGCGCATCCAAAGGCCGAGATCGTGAGCGGTCTCTACATGCTGGTATTCGAGAAGCACGTTATCTTCTGTGGCGACACAACCGTCAACATCGACCCCACCGCTGAGCAGCTGGCGCAGATTGCCTACTCGGCCGGCCGGATCGTTCGCACTTTCGGCATCACGCCGAAGATCGCGATGCTCTCGTTCTCCAACTTCGGATCGGTGCGCCATCCGGAAGCGGAGAAGGTGGCAACGGCGGTCGCGATTCTGAGGAAGCGTGATCCTGCCCTCGTGGTCGATGGCGAGATGCAGGCTGATACGGCGATGGACGAGAACATTCTGCGCTCGGCGTATCCCTTCAGCATCCTGAAGGAGCGGGCCAATGTACTGATATTCCCCAACCTCAGCGCGGGCAATATCGCGTACAAGCTCCTCCACCATCTGGGCGGTGCGACGACAATCGGGCCAATCCTGCTGGGTATGAATCTTCCCGTGCACGTGCTTGAGCAGGGCGCCGACGTACAGGATATCGTGAATATGGCCGCTGTCGCGGTGATCGATGCGCAGCAGCGGATCAATGAGAGGAAGTCCCCTTAATGGCAACTGAAATAAGGCCGCAGCGCAAATCAGTCGCGAGAGAGAGCCGAACTGAATTGGCGAGCCAGGGACTCAACCCGCGCGGTGAGGTGCACTGGAATTTGATTGCGCCCGAGCTGTTTCAGGCGGCATCGCGTAGGGGAGAGGGCGAATTTGCGGACATGGGTCCATTCGTCGCGGTTACGACACCGCACACGGGACGCTCTCCAAACGACAAGTTTGTGGTGAAGGAGCCCGTCTCGGAAAAGGACATCGACTGGGGAAAGGTCAACCAGCCGCTCTCGAGCGAGAAATA
>DASWCI010000143.1:0-7520 GCA_036390195.1 Gemmatimonadaceae bacterium | reverse complement strand
GCTTCATGTCGAGCAGACGCAGAAGAAGTGGCTCGGCAGCGGCGTGCGCTGACTGCTTGAGGTAGAGACGTGTCAGGTCATTGAGCAGCAGGATCAAATCGGGATGGTCGGGACCAAGGCTGCGGTCGCCGACCTCGAGAGCCTTGCGAAAAAACTCGGTGGCTTCCGCCTCGTTCCCTGTCTCCAGCTTCAGGGTGCCGAGCTTGATCAATGACGCCAGGTCTTGTGCCGAGGCGTCGCGTCCAGCACCGGGCGTGCCCGCCCGGTGCGGTCGATCCGCGAATCCGCGGTCGCCCGCCCCGTTGGCGAGGGGGGAATACCCCGTCGTATCAATGCTACGGTCGAAGCCGATTCCAGAGTCGGCCATACACTCGATCCTCCAACGGTCATCCTTCTCAACGGCTGGAACGACTTCCGTTCTTGCCAGAAGTGGCGCGTTGACCGCGTCGTTGCGCCGTCCAATGCGGGGGCAAGTCGGGGACCATATGTAGTCTGCGCCTTTACGCAGGTCGAGAGGTGGGGAAGGTGAGTGATGGACGCAACACTGCGCGATAACGTTGCGTCGGTGCAACAGTCCCTACTTGCGCGCCTCCGGACCGGCGGCCTTTCCCCTCGAGCGCGGAACGTTTTCTTCGTCGGCGGGGTCCCACGTCGGACCGCATTTGAGAACGCGTCTGGCTATCCTGAGCCATTCCGCGACCTGGCTGTCGTTGGCGCTCATCCAGTTCACCGGAACCGGGGCGAGACGTCGTTTCTCACCGTTGCTGGCGAAACACAGCCAGCCCGCGCTGTACTCAGAGGCCACCGCTCCGCGGCTTCCCAGATTGGTACGCCTGTCGCCCAGCACCCGCTGCTCGATGAGATGCACCGCGTTTTCAACGGGCGTGCGACGTTCCATTTTGCGGCGCTCGATCGAAGATGGATGCACCATCCAGACTTCCCAGACTCGTCCACGCGAGTCGAGGAAGGTGCGGTAGCCGGTGTTTTTTGCGGTCTGCAGCTGCAAGTGAATTCCTGCGAAGTTTACAAACTATTGAACGCAAAACATAAACCACCAACGGGCGCTAGCGGACTGCGCGTTTCGACCTTTGTTCGGCACTGTCCTCGTCGGGCACCTTCGCATCCACGAGGCTCGTTTCCCCCGGTTTTTTCGACTCCCACGCGACGCTGAGTGTGCCGTCATTTTCCATTACCACCGCGTCAACGTCTTCGACACGCGTGACACCCGTCGCGCGAATTGCTGCTCGCACCTCTTCCTCAGTGACGTGCTCCTTCTTCAACGCGCTGGGAAGAAATCTCCCGTGTGACAGCAAGAGTGTTGGCTCGCCGTTGATGATACGCTCGGCCGTTCGCGATCGGGCGGCGACCGCAGCAAGCAACATCTGGATAATGATCAGCGTTGCCAGCGCCGCGATTCCTTCGACTAGCGTTACATCCTTCGAAGTGATCGTCGCTGCGAACACCGAGCCAACCGCCACAACGAAAACGAAATCAAAGAAGTTCAGCTTCGAGAGGGTTCGCTTCCCCGACACACGCAACATCGTGAAGAGCGCGGCGAAGCCGATCACCGATAGCGTGATCGATCGACCGACGTTGTACCAGCTCTCAAAAAAGAACGGCGGATGAGTAATCATTCACCCTATTCCTGGTCGCATCGAAAGTCGTGAACACCAATTCGATCCAGGTGTAGCCACAGCAGGGATCGCGCCGCCTGTCTTATATTTGAGGACAAATGCACAACCTCGCGTACGCGTTTTTGCTGCCGTTGGTGGCAGCGAGCAGTGTCGAGTCGTCGTCCTCCGCGAACAGCACAACCCGATGGTTGGGCCGGTTCGCGACAACGAGGGAGGCACTGTCCCTACGGCCAGTGCGCTGGAGCGTCGTGGGTGGTCGTGCGCCGCGTGACGTCGTGTCGGGACGAACAGTGCCGATCACTTTGCAGGCGGATATCGCTAAAGGCTGGCATATCTATTCTCTGACCCAGAAGCCTGGCGGACCGATCGGGCTGCGCCTCGAGCTGCTCGGTGCTGCCGACGTGCTAGTCCGCGGTGTAATCGACGCGCCGAAACCCGAGCGAATCTTCGACAAAAACTTCGGGATAGAGACCGAGCTTTACTCGGGCAGCCCGCAGTTCACCATTCCGGTCGGCGTACCGGGACGCTCGCTTGCGGGCGTACGCAGGTTTCAAATCGCCGCGCGCTACCAGGTTTGCAGCGACAAAGTTTGTTTGCCACCGCGCACGGACAAACTGGACGTAGCGCTTCGCATAGCGCGACGGAAATGAGCTCCTCATTTCTCTGGCTGGCGGTGAGCACCGGCCTCCTCTCGCTGCTCACACCTTGCGTTTTCCCGATGGTCCCCGTGACCATCGCCTACTTCTCGCGGCCACAGGATCGCGGATCATCAGCAGTCCGCAGAGCAATTCTTTTCGGACTGGGAATAGTTTGCACGTTTACTCTTCTGGGGTTGGTGCTGGCGGCGATTTTCGGCGCGGCCGGGCTCAATCGGTTCGCCGCTGACCCGCGGGTGAATCTCAGCCTCGCCGCTCTCTTTCTTCTCTTCGCGGCAAACTTGTTCGGTTGGCTCGAGCTGCGGATTCCGTGGCGTGTTCTCAACGCGGTCGACCGTTCCGCGCGTGAAGCATCTCCGGGAAGCTCCGTCGGCGCACTGATCATGGGAGCGACTTTCACATTGACGTCGGTTACGTGCACGGCGCCTTTCGTCGGAACGTTGCTGGTGCTGGCAGCTCAGGGTTCGTGGATGACTCCCGTGATTGGGATGCTCGTTTACTCGAGTGCGTTTGCTCTGCCTTTTGTTGTCCTCGCGTTCGCACCGCGCTTCGTTGCCAGATTGCCGCGTGCGGGTGAGTGGATTGATGCGCTTCGTGTGGTGATCGGCTTTCTGGAAGTCGGGGCGGCGGTCAAGTTCGTTTCGAATGCCGACCTCGTGCTGGGTTGGGGAATTTTCACACGTACAGTCGTCCTGGCCGCATGGGTACTCCTCGCGATCGCCGGGGCGCTTTATCTCGGCCGCGATCTGCGAGCGAGGTACCAGCGCCGCGAATTGCGTCCGTCGGGAATTGTCCCAGTAGCAGTTGCGCTTGCCGTCGCGTTTTGGCTTGGATCGGGTCTGACCGGCAGGACGCTTCCCCAGATCGAAGCGTTTTTGCCGCCAGCAACTCCGCCGCAATCGCTCGCGTCAATTGGCAGTGCGATGCCGGACTGGATGCTTAACGACTACAGCGGCGCGCTGAAAGTCGCGCGAACGTCAGGCAAATTCGTCTTCATCGACTTCACGGGCTACACCTGCACCAATTGCCGCTGGATGGAAGCCAACATCTTCAACCGTCCCGACGTGAGTGCGGAGCTGCGCCAATTCGTGCTCGCGCGCCTATACACTGATGGGAACGGAGATATCTACGAGCGACAGCAGGCGTTTCAGGAACGAACTTTCGGAACCGTCGCGCTTCCTCTCTACGCAGTCGTTGATGCCGACGGCAAAGTCCGAGCAACGTTCACGGGTCTGACGCGCAATCCCGCTGAATTCGTTGCCTTCCTTCAGCGCGCACGCGTGAAGACAGTCGCCGTTGTGTCGCGGATCTAAGGATTCTTTGGCACCGGAGCGACTCCGGCCTTTTTTGCGCGCTCGAGAACTTCTTCCGCGGTGGAAAGCGGTCCGTGGTGTGCCGCCTTCTCCTCTTCGATTTTCTTCGCGACTGCTTCGGTCTCCTTATCCTTCTTCCCGCGCCGGAAGATGAATTCCGGAGCGAGAACCACGCCTAGCAGCGTCAGGGGAAGAATCTGCAAAGTTTGAATCAGTAGCGACACGGCGATTGCGTCGTTGCGTAGCACCCCGAACTGCTCCGCCATCAAGGCATATACGAACTGGAAAAAACCAACGTTGCCCGGCGTGGCCCTGATGATCAGCCCGACGTTGATGCCGAGCAGACAGGCGAGACTTCCGGCGAGGGGAATCGAGACGTGCGCAGCATCGGCCGCGAGCTCGAACGTCCACAGCTGACACGCCCACGCTCCAAGTGACAAAATAGTCGCAGCTAGAAATCTGGGGCCGGTCGCCAGACGTCCGGCTGTCTGGCCGAAGCTGTGGAAATAGGCACGCACTCTTCCCCATACCGTGCGTGGTCTGGCGCGCCGCTCGGGTACGTGCTCGGGTTTGATGTGTCTGGTCGCGTAAACAAAGAACACGAGAAGCAGGACGATCACAGCCAATAAAATTTCGGCCGGCACTTTCCACCGCTCGAACTGCGGCGGAAGTTGAAACGCGAGCACGCCGAAAACCAGCAGGATCACGAACCCGATTGGATCGAATAGCTTCTCGAGCGCCATCGAGGCTAGCACGGTCGAACTGGAAACGCCGCTCACTCTCGACACGAATACGACGCGCGCCGCATCGCCGCCGCTCGCGACGAGGACATTATTGAGGCCGGCGCCGGCAACCGTCGCGCGGATCGCGAGCCAGAGTGATCTGATGCCGATCGGACGGAGAAACAGCCACCACCGAACGCCCTTGATGAGTACCGAGAGCATGTTCACACCGATTGCCGCCGCCAGTAGTGGCAGCGATGCGTGGCGCATCGAGCTGCCCGCGGCGTGCCAATCGATCGTTCGAGCGAAGAGTATGAGGAAGAAGAGGATCGCGGCGGAGATCGCCCAGCGAATCCCTTTCTTCAGCTTCGGACTCATTCAGTGGGAAGAGTCGCGAACTCGTAGCCTTGTGTTTTCAGGCCGTCGATGATATGGGGAAGTGCGGCCGCGGTTTGAGTCCGGTCGCCATCAGGATTGTAACCGTCACCATCGTGCAACAGCACGATCGAGCCAGGAGAGACGCCTTCCAGCGTTCGTCGCACTATCTCGGCAACTCCCGGCCGATCACTGTCCCAGACGCCGAGCGACCATCCGACGGTGCGCTCGCCGTACGAGCTGGCAATGGGAGTAGTCCAGGGGCTGCGAAAACCATGCGGAGCGCGGAAGTAGCGAGGTGCGGGAGCGCCGGCGCGCTTGATCGCTCTGATTCCGAGACGGATGTCACGACTCACATAGAAAGGACTCTTGAACTGCAGCTTTCGGTGGAAGTAGCCGTGATTCCCGAGCTGGTGACCCTCGTGCGAGATTCGCCTCACGAGCTCTGGCCAGCGCTCCGCGTGACTTCCCAGCACGAAGAAAGTCGCTCGCACTCCTTTCTCGGCGAGCGTGTCGAGTATGAGCGGCGTTGCGTCAGGATTCGGTCCGTCATCGAACGTCAATGCCACGACTTTTCGATTGCTTGGAATTCTTCCCAGTGCGGGACCAAAGAGCGGGCTGTTGCGGTGGAACGCACCGTGTACCGCTCCGCCGATGACTGACACTCCCAATGCCGCAAATCCGATCATTCGTGCGTTGCTCGCCCGAGTACCGCCGTATAAATGTCCAGCACCGCCTCGGTGACCCTGGACCAGGAGTATTGCTCAGCCTCCTGCCGGCCACGCTTTCCGAGTCTGGCCCTCAACGTCTCGTCATCCAGAAGTCGAACTAGAGCGTCGGCGAGAGCATCTCTATCCCCACAATGCACCATTAGTGCCTCTCGCTCGTGCCTCACGACGTCTCGGAATCCATAGATGTCGGAGCAGACGACTGGCGTCTCGCACGCCATCGACTCGAGAAGAGTGATTCCGAATGACGCCTTGGTGGTAGGGCAAGCGTACATCGCGCTGTGCGCATAGTACCCAGGCCTTTCGCCGAGCACTGAGCCAACGAACGTGATGTCGGGATCGCCACCAGCAGCCCGGTAGTAGTGCTTGCGGAGCGGACCATCGCCTACCACGACCAACTGCGCTTCGCGACTCCTGCAGCGGATTTTCTTGAACGACTCTATGAGCGTGGTGAGGCCGTTGCGCGGATCGAATCTGCCGAGGAATAGGATAACTGGAACGTCAGTGCGCAGAGCGGCGGGGCGGGGAACGTGAGGATTGAATACGTCGATGTCGATTCCATTCGGGACGATCGTCCAGTTCCCCTCGAAGTATCGATTGAGCGCGATGGTAGTCGAGTGCGACACGGCAATCGCGGCATGAAGCTCGTCGAGCCGTTTCTGGAAGTACCGTTTCCCGACTGCATAGAAGAACGAGCGATCGAAATAAGTGTGGAAGGTGCCGACGACCGGACAGTTCGCTTCCTCTATCGCCAGAACGGGCAGAACCGGACTCAGTGGCGAGTGAACGTGAATGATGTCGTACTGGCCGAGGCTGAATACCCGACGCAGGTCTTTCCTCAGCTCGAGGCCCCACGTAAATCGCGCCTGCGATCCGTTCGCGTACACGGGTTGGCTTTTGCCGATGCGAATTACGTGCATCTCTGGCCGCGCGCCCGGAATCTTGGAGGTGATGATGTCGACCTGGTGCCCATACCGTCGCGCTTCCCGCGCGAAAAAGTGCACGTGCTCGCAGATGCCGCCGAGATGCGGGTAGTAGTATTCGGTGACGAGGGCGATCCTCAGCGGGCGCGAGTGCTGGATGTGCGCCATTGGGAGTGATCCCGCAGGCATCAGCTCCATGCGGCGGGAGTGTACGAGTCTACGCGTTAAGAGCGGCATGTGCGGCGGCTAAGCGCGCGATTGGAACTCTGAAAGGTGAGCACGACACATAATCCAACCCCAGGGAATGACAGAAAGAAATGGAGCGCGGCTCCCCGCCGTGCTCCCCGCAGATGCCAACCTTCAACTTGGGACGAACTCGACGTCCATCCTCAACAGCAATCCTTACGAGTCTCCCCACTCCTTCGGTGTCAAGAACTTGAAATGGATCGTCTGCTAAAATACCCCGTTCAATGTAAGAAGGAAGGAAGCGGCCCGCATCATCGCGGCTCAGACCGAGCGTAGTCTGTGTCAGATCATTTGTTCCGAACGAAAAGAACTCTGCAGACTGCGCAATCTGTGCCGCGGTGAGCGCAGCGCGCGGAAGCTCGATCATTGTACCTATCAGATAGGAGATTTTCTCGCCCATGCCGCCGAGGACACGGTTGGCAACGTCCTCGATAACCGCGCGCTGATTGTCGAATTCTTTGACGGTAGAGACAAGGGGAATCATGATCTCCGGCTTCACTACGATGCCGCGTCGCATTGCACGTACTGCCGCCTCGAGAATTGCGCGCCCCTGCATCTCTGTAATCTCCGGGTAAGAAATCCCGAGCCGGCAGCCGCGGTGACCGAGCATCGGATTTGTCTCGCGGAGAGACTCGATGATTCGATTGAGATCGGCACGCGGGATGTCGAGAGTGCGGGCAAGCAGCTTCGTTTCTTCTCCGCCATGGGGAAGGAATTCGTGCAGGGGTGGATCGAGCAGACGTATGGTAACTGGCAGCCCGTCCATTGCCTCAAAGATTCCCTCGAAGTCGGCGCGCTGCATCGGAAGCAGCTTGTTGAGCGCGCGTCTACGACCGCCCTCCTCGCGCGCCACGATCATCTCGCGCATTGCAGTGATCCGGTCGCCCTCGAAGAACATGTGCTCCGTTCTGCACAACCCAATT
>DASWCI010000142.1:0-3035 GCA_036390195.1 Gemmatimonadaceae bacterium | reverse complement strand
AACGCGAGGACCACCAGGATGCAGCCCAGTGCGAGCGCTCGGTTCACTTCGGGAACGAAGATCTGGCCAGTCTCCTGATGGGACGTGTGGATGATCTGCACGCGTGGGCTGTAGCCGAGCTGCACGGACTGCTGGGTTAGCGAAAACGCTCCCGAGATGAGAGCCTGGGATGCGATGATCGTCGCAATGGTCGCGAGCCCTATCAGCGGATACTGCAGCGCACTAGGAGCGAGCAAATAGAACGGATTGACCGCGCTCGCAGGCTCGCGCAGGATCAACCCGCCTTGTCCGAAGTAGTTCGCGAGTAGCGCCGGCAATACCAGCATGAACCACGCAAGCCTGATCGGCCGCTTTCCGAAATGACCCATGTCAGCGTAGAGCGCTTCGGCTCCGGTAACGGCGAGCACCACGGCGCCAAGCAGAACGAAGGCCGCGCGACCGTGGTGCATGAAAAACCTCAGGCCGTACCATGGGTTGGCAGCGGCGAGAATTTGCGGCGCGAGCAGAATCTCGCGCAGGCCAAGTGCACCGATCGCAAGGAACCAGACGACCATCACGGGGCCGAATATCCGCCCGACTTTCGCGGTGCCGTGCTGCTGGTAAAAAAAGAGCACCGCCAGTATCCCCACCGTGAGCGGGATCACCAGATACTGGGATTGCGGAGCCACCACTTCCAGGCCTTCGACTGCGCTCAAAACCGAGATCGCTGGTGTGATGACACCGTCGCCGTAGAGTAGTGCCGCGCCAATCAGACCCAGTGCGATGATGGTCTTGCGACGAAGGGAATCAGCGTCGCGCCGTTGCTTCTGAAGAATGAGCGCCAGCAACGCGAGAATCCCGCCCTCGCCGTTGTTGTCAGCCCTCATGATGAAGATGATGTACTTGATGCTGACGATGACTATCAGCGACCAAACGACGAGTGAGAGAACGCCGTACACGTTGGTCGGCATCGGCTCGAGTCCGTGCTCTGGCTTGAAGCACTCTCGAATCGCGTACAAGGGACTGGTGCCGATATCCCCATAGACAACCCCGAACGCGAGTAGAGTGAGTTTTGCGAGGCGGCGGCCGCTCGGACGAGCTTCGAGGTGAGTGCTGATTTGCGCGACCTATGGAGGTAGTTCGGGCCAGTCCAGGTAGCGGCGTTGGCACCGGAATTTCCGCACGCACGAGAGGCTTTGCAAGGCCGATACCCACCAGTAACAAACAGACGTTAATGGGGGGCATATCGCTTGCGTTATTAGAAGTGAACGAAAGAACCTGATTCCACAATGGAGGGCCAGATGAAGGACCTAAACGAAAGAGGTATCGAGAACCAGGTCAAAGGGACCGGCAAGGAGATGAAAGGGAAGATCCGTGGCGATCTGGGCGACGCCACCGACAACGCCAGCGAACACGTAAAAGGGCGCGCTGAGGAGCTCGAGGGCAAAGTCCAGAAGAACTTCGGGAAAGGCGAAAGAAAAGCCGACCTCGACGACGACATCTAACCCTTCGCGGTAATAAAAAAAGCGCCGGTGCAGCTTCGCCGGCGCTTTCGGCTTTTCGCTCGTTTTTAGTAGGGAGGAGCTCCGGGCGGCGGGCCTGGAGGACGTCCCGCCGTGTCACCGCCCCGACGCTCAGCGAGCTCCTTGTGCGCAGCCGCACGCATCTTGTCGAGCCTCACCTGTTGGTCGGGATTCAGCAACCGCTTGATCTGCGCGTGAGTACTGTCGCTCACGACCCGCGCCAGAACAGCGATCGAATCCAGCTGTGGCTTCACCGGCTTGTAGAGCGCGACTATCTGTCTGTGCTTCTGTTCGATCAGAGAATCAATGGACGCCTGTTGCTTCGGAGTGAGCTTCAGCTCATCGGCCATTTTCTGTCTGTAGGCGCGCGGCCCGCGCATCTCGCGACCATGCTTCGCGTCAATCACGCGATCGGCGGTGAAGCCGAGCGCACCACCGGCGACGAAAGCGCCGAGCAGAAACATCAATGCGTACCCCTTGGAGCGTTCCATCAGAACCTCAGTGTGACAAGACGTAACGGAACGTCGCTTCGCGCTGCGACGAGCCATCATGCGGCGCGGTTACAACCTGCACGGCGCCGGGAAGTACGTCGGAAGCGAGCGGCTCGGTGACGGCTTCATAAGTCGTGCGCAGCTCTTCGTCCTCCTGCCGCGACCAAAGCATACCGGCCGCAACGAACAACAGGGCAGCTGCCGCAAGTCCTGGCGCTGCCCAGTTTGCGAGATCTGACCACCAGTTGACTGGAATCAGCGCGTGCTGGTTCGACTTGATGTAAGACAGGATCCGGGTCTCGAGGGTATTCCAATACGCGCCTTCGGCGGGCGGCGCGTATATGTCGCGGAGCATCTCCGTGATCTTCGCGTCGCTTCCCCCTTCATCGTCGAGTCGCAAATCGGTACGATCTTCCATCGCTAATCCCTCAAGTTTCCCAGCAACACGCGCAGCTTTTGCCGCGCGTGGTGCAAATCCGAGCGAGCGGTTCCCCCCGGTATACCCAACATCTCGCCAATCTCCGCGTGGGTAAAGCCCTCGACATCATGCAGGACTATCACCGAACGCGCACGATCCGGAAGTTGCGCCAGCGCCGCCTCGAGCCGCTCTCGCAACTCTCCGCCTTCCGCCGGATCGCGGAAAGCGGTCGGAATCGATTCAGAGAGCTCCTCCGCATTCCTTACCTTTCGGCGCCGGGCCAGATCGAGCGCCGCGTTCGCGACGATTCGATTGAGCCATGCCCCGAAAGTCTGCGCGGGGTCGAACCGGTCAAGCGCCTGATGCGCCCGCAGGAATCCCTCCTGCACCGCATCTTCGGCGTCTTCGTGAGTCATGACTATCGAGCGAGCCACGATGTACGCGCGGCGCTGATGAAGACGCACGAGTCCGGCAAAACCCCGCTCGTCCCCACCCTTGGCCAGACTTACGAGCTCTCGCTCCTCATCAGAAATACGTATGGCTGTGGGCGACTGTTGAGGACCTGACACCGGAGGCTGATAAGGGTTCTGGCCGTAAGATACGGCCGGAACGGGATCACCGGCG
>DASWCI010000141.1:0-11419 GCA_036390195.1 Gemmatimonadaceae bacterium | reverse complement strand
TTATGTACGTGCGGGATCGGTGCGCGCTGCGGGCCGAGGTGCGGCATCGGATCCCAAACCGCGTCGAAGAGCACGAACATCGGTCGAACGTGGTGGCGGTCGGCGATCGTGAGGAACTGGTCCATGCGACTCAGAAAGCCGACCGAGTCCTGTTGCCAGAGGAGGTGGTGCAGGAAGACGCGCATCGTGTTGAACCCCAGCGTCTCTGCCCAACCGAGCTCGCGATCGATAGTGCGCGGATCGAACGTTGCCGCCTGCCACATCTCGAGTTGGTTGATCGCGGTGCTGGGAATGAAGTTGCTGCCGACCAGCCATCCAGTGGAATCGGCCCACGCCCGCGCACGCTCCTTCGTCCACACTGCGCGGGGCGTTGCGCGCGTCTCCACCTGCATCGACGTGGGTTGCGCGTCCAGAGGTCCGACCGAGAAGCAGCTCGCTGCCGCGCTGAATAGCAACGCGATCTCAGCGATCGGCGGCCGCATTGTCGCGTTCATCAGGGCGTGACTCCGAACGCGAAGATCGTGCGCGACCGGTACTGTTGACCGGGACGCAGGATCGTGGATGGGAAATTCGGATGGTTGGGAGAGTCGGGATAATGTTGCGTCTCGAGAGCTAATCCGTAACGGTAGCGATAGATGTGCCCCGCCTTACCAGTGATGCTGCCGTCGAGGAAGTTCCCGGAATAGAACTGTATTCCCGGCTCTGTCGTAAAGATGTCCAGTGTGCGCCCAGTCGTCGGCTCGGCGACCCGCGCCGCGTGCACCAAGCCATCCGTCGCGCTGCGGTTGAGGACGAAGTTGTGATCGTACCCGCCGCCGTAGCGAATCTGGGTGTTCTGGCGCTGATCAATGCGTGCGCCAATACGCATCGGCGTCCGAAAATCGAACGGAGTGCCAGCGACGGGAGAGATCTCACCCGTCGGGATGAGAGTGGAGTCCACCGGCGTCATCGAGTCAGCGTCGATGGTGAGCTCGTGCCCGAGAATGTCGCGGGTTCCATCACCAGCAAGATTCCAGTAACTGTGTTGCGTGAGATTGACAGGCGTCGGCTTGTCGCACGTCGCCTGATAGTCGACGATCAGCCGATTGTCATCCGTGAGCGTGTAAGTGACTGTAGCACGAAGAGTCCCCGGATAACCCTCTTCCATGTCCGCGCTCGTGTAATCGAGAGCGACACCCATGCCGTCTTCGTTTCGGAACGGCTTGGCGTTCCAGACGACCTTGTCGAACCCGCGAAGGCCGCCGTGCAGACTGTTCGGACCGTTGTTGACGGCGAGGCGGTAGGTGGTTCCGTCGAGCGTGAATCGCCCACGCGCAATCCGGTTGCCGTAGCGGCCGACGATCGCGCCGAAGTATGGGCTATCGTGGAGGTACCCGCTCAAGCTGTCATAGCCGAGGACGATGTCATCGAACCGGCCCGAGCGGTCCGGCGTCTTGAGCGACGTGATGATCCCGCCGTAGCTGGTGAGCTGCACCTCGATGCCATGAATATTCGTGAGAGAGAAAAGCTCCACGGCCTGTCCGTCAGGCGCTCGGCCGAATGGCGCGCGGGTCAGCTGGTGTCCGCCAGAGGGGAATCTCTGAGTTGACGATGGCATGGACGCGCAGCCGCTCTGATTCAGCAGCGCGACGGCCGCAACAATGAGCCGAGCAACGCAACGCTGGTCCACTATTCAGAACGTTGTCGGACGCGCCACTGGAATCGCGATGCGCCCGACGTACTCACGATGTTTGTCCACCCACCACGCCCACGGCACGAATAACCAGATCCCGAGCGCTGTCCACGCCAGTGCGCGCTCACTCGGCGGTGGTGAGCCGTTGCTCGTTACAAAGATTAATGCCAGGACAAAAATGTACGCCCAGAGTCCCCAGCTCCCGATGCGATCACGCGCGCGCGTCGCGCGAAGATAGGCGGCGATGCCGAGTGCGTAGATAGCGAGCTCGATCACGTAAGTAGCGGCTACGGAATTCCAGAGTCCCCAGCCGACTTTGGGACTCGATGCACCCGGCCACAGTGGAAGATCTGGCCGGTGTACCGGGACATCGAGAAACCAGTGGCTCAGGACAAGTACTGCCACGATCCACGCGCCACGTCCGTAGCGTCGCAACAGAAGGTATGCGCCGCCAACCAGTATGCCCCAGACCATCGCCATCACCAAACTGTGCGAGAACGGATAGTAAGTGAAATCGAGCGGGCTCATCGCCATGAGCCCGGGTACGATGCGGACCTGCTCGACGCCGAGCAACAGTAGAATGGGCCACAGCTCGTCGAGAAATTCCGCGGCAAATGTCAGCGCGCCCAACGAAGTGCGCGGCGCCGCGCGCTTGGCCGCAAACGCAACTCCGTAATGTCCTAGAAACATCCTAGCCCCATTTCACTTCGAGTCACACGCGAGACTCAAGGTCTGTAGCCTGCAGCCCCGAGCCGGCCCGCCCACAGCCCCAAGCCGGTAGTCTTCAGTGCAGCTTCAATATCAGAAGAGCGACATCTGCTCGCCCAGCAAATCAGGATCGACGGGCGTCTGCCCAAGTCGCTGCTGGAGTTCGCGCACAGTGGCGGGGCTGTGCCCGGAAAAAGTATTCGCCACGTAGCCGTAGATCTGCGAGACCTTTTCGGATAAATCCTCGATCGCCTCGGACCACAAATCAATCTCGTGCGAGCGATCGACCTGCACCCGCGCATAGTCGACCAGATCCCGATTCGGTCCCATCCACCTTATGTAAGCAAAGTCGGCGGTGGGACGCGCGGCGAGATTGAGCATCAGTCGGCGTGGTATCCACCTGCCATCACTCAGGGCGAGTGCAATGTTGTGCTCTTTGAGCAGCGCCAGCACTCCCTCGGTGATCCAGCCGCGATGCCTGAACTCGATCGCGATGCGAAGATCCTTGGGCACTCGTCCCAGGAAATCGACGAGCGCCGGCAGCTCACCCGGCTGAAAGTCGGGTCCCATCTGGACGAGCACAGGCCCAAGCTTGTCGCCGAGCTCGCGCACTCTCTCGAAGAAGATCTCGGAGGCACCAGTGACATCGCGCAGCCTCTGCTCGTGCGTGATCTCCTGCGGCAGCTTGAGAGCGAAGATAAATCCTCTCGGCGTGCGCTCGAACCAGCTGCGTATTGTCGTCTCAGCCGGTGATGCATAAAACGTCGAATCCACCTCGACGGTGTCGAAGGCTCGCGCATACACCGTGAGGAAATCCGAGGGGCGCGTGCCGCTCGGATAAAACGGTCCGACCCAGGCATCGTAGTTCCAGCCTTGTGTGCCGATGTGGATCTCCGCGGACATGACGTTCAATCGGAAGCCGCGAGCGCCGGATGTCAAGCCGAGAGACTCTCAACTGCAACTGAACGGGCGGGAGGCGTAAGCCGAGCAGGCGCCAGGTTAGAGGTTACGACGTCGGGACGCACCTACTTGTGGTACGGCACAGACAGTTGCTTGTACTTCGAAGGGCGCCAGTAACGTCCCGACGTAGTGACCTAACGCCTCGTGCCTACCAGCTGACGCCTCCCGCCCGTTCAGTTGCAGTTAGAAGTCTGAACAACCGGAACGCTACCCTGCCAGTGCATCTGCCATCAACTGTGGCCCGCGCGGATCGCGTTTCGCCACGCTGTGAATCAGCGGCGGCGAAATGAGCGTTGTCACCAGCACCATCAGCGTGATCGCACCGAATAGTGAGGCATCGAGAGCGCCAATCGCTAGCCCGGTCTGCGCTACGATCAGCTCCACCTCTCCGCGCGGCAGAAGCGCAACACCGACGAGAGCTTTATTGCCCTTGAACCACCACGGAACATAGGCGGCGAGAATCTTTCCAATCGCGCCCGTTCCCAACAATACGAGCGTGATCAGCAACGTCCTCGGCTGCGCCACCGCGCGGATGTCGACCGACGCGCCCACCGAGGCGAAAAAGATCGGCGTGAGCAAGCTGCCCATCGCCGCCGCAGATCGGCGGACTTCATCGCACTGCTCGATGCGATTGAGCAGCACGCCCGCTACGAATCCGCCGACGATGATCGCGGAACCCAACGTTCCTGCCAGCGCGGCGAGGAGAAAGGCAAAGGAAAGACCCACCGCCGCGATCGTCGTTGGTGAGCGAAGACGATGAAGCGCGCGGAAGAGTGGAGGCACGACGAAGCTGCCGATCGCGATCGCGCCGGCAACAAAGCCGAATGCCACTGCGCTGGTACGAATCACTCCGCCAGCTGTCATTGCGGCGCCGGCGGCGAAGCTGCCCACGACTGAAAGTATGACCAGTCCGATAATGTCATCGAGTACCGCGGTTCCAAGAACGACCCGACCTTCTTCCGTTTGCAGAAAACCGAGATCGGCGAGGACTCGCGTCGAGATTCCAATCGACGTAGCCGTCAGCGAAGCACCGCACACGATCGCCGCCAGATTATTCACGCCCATTGCGATGAGCGCGGAGTAGCCGAAGAGGAACGGCAGTGTCACGCCAATCACGGCAATTATGAAAGCAGTTCCGCCGACTCTGGTTAGCGCTCGCAGATCCGTCTGGAGTCCGATCTCGAACAACAGAATCAAAAGCCCCAGCTCGGCTAACGTCTTGATGGCGAGATCGGCGGGATCGAGGATTCCCAGCGCTGACGCGCCGAGTATTACTCCGCCAATCAACTCACCGAGGATCGCCGGCTGCCCGAGCTTAACGGCAAGTACAGCAAGTGCCCGCGTTGTGATGAGCACCGCCGCGAGGACGAGTAGCAACTGAATGAAGCCGTGGGTATCGGTCATCGATAGGTCTCGAAGAAACCCGCACCCGCACCGGAGATCACCTGCCCGCCGAGCCCGCCTGATATTCTTCCGGTGCCTTTCATCTGCACAAAATATGGTCGGGCTTTTTCGCTGCCGAGCGGATCTCCGCGCTCCTCCTGGCCTTGGTTCATGCTCCGTCTGGGTCTCGTGTCCGTAGCGATCGCGTCTTCGATCGTAATGTCGACTCGCAGCGTATCATTTCCGCGCGCGTCCTCGAAGGTGGCGTGAGATGGAACCCGTATTCGCGCCGAGCCAACACTCAACGTCCGACCATCGTCGTAAGAGATCACCTTCGGCCGAAACACAGCGCGGAAGCCGAGCGAGTCTATGAGATAGACGAGCGCCGGCGGAATCGAAACTGCGCTGTCGCCCTCGCCAGGATACACGCGTCCGTACAGCAGTGTGTATTGGCCCGCGCGCGATGCGCCCCAATCCCAGGTGACGCCGCGCCATACTCCCCAGTTGTGGTCGTGATAAGCCTGCGCGTCGACGAACTGATCGCACTTCCCGTCGACGCACAGCGTGCCCATCGCGCTCGCGCGTAGCGCAGGGACCGTGTAGCCCGAAATGAATCCTCCGGAGCGCATCGAGATCCCTGGGAAATACGCGTACGGCGCGGGACGCACGCGAAGGTGGACAGATAATCTGCTTCCACTACCATTCTCCTCGCGCGCCGACGCACGCACGTCGTAGTCACCATCCGGAAGGACCGTGACGCGCGAGTCGCCGAAGACAAGATTGGCGTCGGCGGTCGAGAACCGAATGCGCGAACGGTCGAACGTGGCCCCGAATCGCCGTGTCGCGCCGTTCTGTTCCCTGAGCGTGATCGCCAGTTTCCCACCCCACTTTGTTGCCGTGACATCTCCCGCGATGATGAACGAGATGAACGCCCACCGCTTCTGGTCGGGCGACAGGACGTTGAAGTAGTGCCACTCGGCCCAGGTATCCCGGTTCGCAACGCTATCCGAAGGCAGGTGGAAGTGATCGATCTCGTTTATTAACTCGGGTGGGCTTGGCGCGCTCCATCGTCTGTCACCCTCGTCGTTCTCCCATTTGCCAGCGACGATCTCTGCAGCTGCGCCTACCGATCGGGTCGCAGAGGGAATCTCGCCGATCGCGTGAACGGGGTACTCGCGTCCGTCGGCAGCACGCACGTAGAGCAGCCGCCCATCGATCTGCGGCGCTACCGCTTCGATTTCTGCACGATATCTCGGTGACGCGAACACTTGCCGGTAAAGAAACGACGCGTGATCGATCGAAAAAAAAAGACCCCCGATCCCGCCCGTCTTCATTACTTCGATGTCGAGACCTTCCGGAAGCACTGTGATCGTCCCGCCCCCGACCAGCTTCTCGTTTCGCGCCTGCGACAGCATCGCTTCGCCAATCGACAGCAGGACGATCATTACCGCGACGCCAATTCCGTAGCCGACAAAGAGCAGCAGCGAGCGCCACGGCCGATACGCAATGTTTCTGAAAGCGAGTTGCCCGATCACGCGGAGCCATCCACGACTTTGCCGTCGCGCATGTGAATCTTCCGCCTCGCGGCGTCGGCCAAGCCTTCGTCGTGCGTAACGACGACGATGGTCGTTCCGTCGGAATTGAGCCGCTGGAAGAGGGAGATGATCTCAGCGCCAGTGTGAGCGTCGAGCTCGCCGGTTGGCTCGTCGGCGAGAACAAGAGTTGGACGATTCGCCAATGCGCGCGCTATTGCCACACGTTGCTGCTCCCCGCCCGAGAGCTCGGACGGACGATGACGCTCGCGGTTGCTCAGGCCGACGTAGCCAAGGAGTTGCGCCGCCCTCTCTCGTCGCTCCTTGCGTGGCACTTTTGCCTCCGCCATCGGCAGCGCGACGTTCTCGAGTGCCGACAGAATCGGCATCAGATAGAAGCGCTGAAAGACGAACCCGATGTTGTACAACCGAAATGATGTCGCCTCCCAGTCGCTCATATCGTCGACGCGTTTCCCTCCGATCTCAACCGTTCCCGACGTCGGCTGATCGATTACGCCAATGAGATTCAGCAACGTCGACTTACCGCATCCCGACGGTCCCACGATCGCGACATAGTCTCCTCCCTCCACATCCAGGGTCACACCCTGAAGCGCGTGCACACGCTCCGCACCAAGTGCATAGTCTCGACGCACGTCACGCAGCGAGACGATGGGATGCTCGTCAGGCGCCGCTGGAGTCTGAGCGGACTCCGTCACGCGATTGCCTCCCGACGCAATGACTCGGCGATCGGTAGGGACGCGGCTCGCCAGGCGGGATAAACACCGGCGGCAATTCCACTCGCAACCAGCAGTGCCAGCGCTGTCCACGCTGCACTGGGCTGAAACAGAAAAAAGTCGATCGCCATCGGCAAACCCGGAAACGCCGAAAGAATCGCGTTGAGGTATCGTGCGGTAGCCAGCCCGAGTCCGAGGCCAATTAGTGCACCGGCGAAACTGATCGCGACGCCCTCGAGCACTACCTGCTGAACTACGTGCGCTCGCGACACCCCGATCGCGCGCATAACGGCAATCTCTCCCGAGCGTTCGTTGACTGAGACGGTAACAAGTGTCGTAACCAGCAGAAAACCAACGAAGAGACTGACCGCGCCCAGTATGAAAGCGAGCTGCCGGAAGTAGCTGAGTCTTTGATCGACCTGCGCGATCGCCGTTGCAATCGAGATCGCCGACACGCTCGGGATGTACGTTTCTATCCACTCTCGTACGCGATCGGGATCCGCGCCTTTGCGGACCCGAATCATGAACAGCGATGCACGGTCATGGCGTGCTTGCCCTTCCATCGCCTCCAGAGTCTCGCGCCGGACGGCGGCGGCCGATTGGTCCGCTGCGCCGTAAACGAATCGCGCTCTGCCCGTTAGTACGAGCTTCCGCTGTCCCGAATAAGTCCTGGTCTGCGGATCGTAGCCCGTTGCGACGGCTAGCGTATCACCAATCCGCGCCCGAAGCTGCCTGATCAGATAATCGTTCGCTACGATCGCGTCCGAAGTCGTCACATCGCGGCCCGAAAGAAACTCATAGTCTCCCTGAACCGTCGGGTCGATTCCGAGAACGGCGCTGCTCACGTCCCGCTCGCCCTCACGATTACCGATCGGGATGTGAATCGATGCGCCGAGTACAGGACTGATCTCCCGGATGTCGGGATTGTTACGCAGAACACTCGTAATCGCCGCGACACCCGGGATCGTCGCGTCGGTGTCGAAAGGCAGTGTTCCCTTTGGTGCAAGCCGGAGATCGAACCCCCGCGAGACGAGCAGCTCGCGGAACGACTCGCGCATTCCCGTAGCCAGCATCACCATGTCGAGCAGCATCGCCGCGGCGACCGCAACGCCTAGTACGGCCAGCAGCGTTCGTGCGCGATGACGAATAAGCGATGCCTGCGCCAGCGTCGTTCTCACTCAGCGCCCAAACAGCACAAGTGGCGGCGTGCGCACCAGTCGGAGCGACGCCAGTATTCCTGCGCCGATGCCAAGCAAAAGCGATAATGACACCGCGAGCGTGACGATCGGCGGCGTGACCATCGAAAACTCGAGCGGGGTCCTATACAACGCCTGGTAATGCCAGTTTACGAAAAGAGAGGCGGCCCAGCCGAGCGCGACACCCAACACGCTGCCCAGGACGGCGACGAGTGCAGCCTCGATGATGATGGACTGAACGACGGACCACCGCGATATACCCATCAACCGCAGCGCAGCGATGTCGCGCCGGCGCTCCTCGACCTTGAGCACCATGATGCAAAGCAGAAATACGGAACTGGCTACGATCGTGATGACTCCGATCGCGCGATGGAATCGGCTCACAACCTGAAAGGTGCGCGATGTTTCGACGGCGATGTCGCGAGAGCGGTACGCCCTGAATCCGAACGCTACGTGATTGATGCGGTCAACCGTCTGTCCGATATTCGCCGAGGGCTTGGTTGCAATTGCGAACCGGTCGACGCGATCGCCATAGCCAGAAACTAGCTGCAGCTGGTCGAGGTGCATTCGGAGCAGAAAATCACCGCGCGCGACTTCCGACGGATCGGCGCCACGCCTCACAATCGCGGCAATCACTACAGTCTCCGGCGCGGCGATCGGCGTGTAACCGGTTCGCGTCGCAGTCATCACTGCAAAGTCGTCAGCCCCTGGCTGCGACGAGACTATGACGCGATCGCCTACCTTTAGATTGGCCCGCGCTGCGAAAGACTCGTCAATGGCGACTGTACGCGGCGAATTCTGCTGTGTCTGCAATAGCAGGAGCGCGCCAATGAGCGTGAAGAGCACGCCCGAAAGCTAGCCGCGCTTCACTGCCCTGTCTGCAATTGGCGCGACGAGCACCTGCACCGCCAACGCAGGACCTATCGATAGCTCGTGACGTCCTCCCCCTCCCCCTCCGCCTCCGCCGACCGCGAGGGTGATCGGGCCATCATAGGGTGCGCGCGATCTCACTGTGATTCGCTTCCCCGGCAGAATCGAAAGCTCGGCGAGATATCTGAGCATCTCCGGGTCCTCATCGGCAACACGCACCACGACACCAGACGCGCCGACTGGAAGGTCGGCCAACGATGTGTACTCCGTTTCATCTACGGCTCCGTCCCGCGTTGGAATGGGCGCGCCGTGTGGATCGACGTCGGGCTCACCGATGGTGGCAGCCATACGATCCACCAGCTCGTCCGACGCGGCATGCTCGAGCCTCTCGGCCTCCTGGTGGACGCGATCCCATGGATAACCAAGTGCCTCGGCCAGATATGCTTCGATCACGCGATGACGACGCAACGTGCGCAGCGCAGCACGGCGACCGCTTTCGGTGAGCCGGACTCCGTGATAACGCTCGTAGGCGAGTAGTCCCTGCTCGGCGAGTCGCCTGACCATGCCGCTTACTGATGCCGGTGCGAGCGCAAGGCGTTGAGCGATCTCATTGGTCGCGGCGGCTCCGGTCCCCTTACCGATGGAGTAGATCGCCTTGAGATAATCCTCGACTGGCGCTGTCAGCGGATTACGGCTTGGCCGGGGTGACGTTTCGTGCGCGGCGCTCACGCGACCGGTCCCGCATGGGGCGGAGTCGAATGCGGATGTCCGCGCACCATCAACACCGGGAGCATGGAGATGTGACGGAGCTCGTTGGCGACACTGCCGCGCAAGACATCGGAGAGCCCGCGATGTCCGTGCGTCGCCATCGCGATGAGGTCGCACCCCTCGCGCTCAGCGCAGGCTGCGATTTCCTTGGCGGGATCACCACCGGCCAGAATTGCCTCAGCCTGGTAGCCGTCCTTCTCGAGCGTCTCGGCAATCGCCTCGATGTACTCGCGGTCGCTCTTCATCTCTTCGGATTCGCGAAGATCGAGCTGGTTGATGTTTCGGGCCGCCCACCCGTCGGCAACATGGATCAACACGATCGACGCACCGCTGCTGCACGACCGCGCCAGTTTGCGGATGTGATCGAGGATCACTTCGTCGTACTCGGAATGCTCGACCGGCACGAGTATGCGCTGATACATCAGCTCACCGCTTTACCGAAGAATTGGACCAGCAGCCAAATGTTGAGCGCGGCGATGATTACCGCAACAGCGTAGGCGAGCGCCTTGAGCCAGACCGGATTCGCGAATTCGCCCATCTTCAGCTTGTCCGAGGTGAACATCACCAGCGGAAAGACTGCGAACGACAGCTGCATGCTCAGAATCACCTGGCTCAAGACGAGCAGCTTTGCGGTGCCGCTCTCACCGTAAAGAATTGCCACGATCGCAGCGGGAATGATCGCGATAGCGCGCGTGATGAGACGACGCAGCCACGGCCGCAGCCTGATGTTAAGGAAACCCTCCATTACGATCTGGCCGGCGAGCGTTCCGGTGAGCGTCGAGTTCTGTCCCGAAGCCAGGAGCGCCAGCGCGAAGACTGTGCTGGCGCCGGCGCCGAGCAGCGGCGTCAGAAGCTTGTAGGCGTCCTGGATCTCTCCGACTCCAGCGTGACCAGAGGCGTGAAACGTCGCGGCGGCAATGATGAGAATGGCGGCGTTGATGAAGAGCGCAAAGGAGAGCGCAATCGTCGAATCGATGAATGCAAAGCGCACCGCCTCGTGCTTGCCTTCGACGGTCTCGTCATACTGCCTCGTCTGCACGATCGAGGAATGCAGATACAGGTTGTGCGGCATGACGGTCGCGCCGAGTATTCCCACCGCGATGTAAAGCATCGCCGGATTCCTGACGACCTCCGGCGACGGAATGAATCCCTGTATGACCGCGCCAAAGGGTGGCTTGGAGAGAATGATCTCGAACAGGAAGCACAAGCCGACTGTCGCGATCAGTGTGATGACGAGCGCTTCGAGCAGCCTGAACCCCTTGTTCTGCAGGTAGAGAACAAGCAGAACGTCGAGCGACGTAATCACGACGCCGTAGGCGATCGGGATATTGAAGATCAGGTTGAGCGCGATAGCTGTTCCTATCACTTCGGCGAGATCACACGCCGCGATCGCTATTTCACAGCCAACCCAGAGCAGAAAACCCGTCGGCCTGGAGTAGTGGTCGCGGCATGCCTGGGCGAGATCCCTTCCCGTCACGATGCCGAGCTTCGACGCGAGGCCCTGCAGCAGTATCGCCATCAGATTGGAGGCGAGGATGACAGTGAGCAGCGTGTAGCCGAACTGCGCTCCGCCGGCGAGGTCTGTCGCCCAATTTC
>DASWCI010000140.1:0-3099 GCA_036390195.1 Gemmatimonadaceae bacterium | reverse complement strand
ATCTACGTCGCGGACGTCGCGCGACGACTTCTGCTGGTGATCATCTTCGATTCACGCACGACTGTAGGACTCGTCCGGCTGCGAATGAAGGACGAGGTCGAGGAGTTGACCCTGCTTATCGATCGTGTATTCTCCCGCGGTCGCGATGGCGACGGGCGTGGAGAGCATCTGCTCCGCGGCGCGGATGAAGAGATCGACAAACTCTTCAACTGGTGAGGAAGAGCTAGACCGTGTCGATGATCAACTACGCCTCGCGCGAGATCAATTGTAAGATCGTTTACTATGGTCCCGGACTTGGCGGAAAGACGACAAATCTTGAGCACGTCTACGGCAAGGTTAAGCCAGAGACGAGAGGAAAGCTGATATCTCTGGCTACGGAGACGGAGCGTACACTCTTCTTCGATTTCCTCCCCGTAGACCTCGGCACCATCAGGGGGTTCAAGACACGATTCCATCTGTACACAGTGCCCGGCCAGGTCTATTACAACGCCAGCCGCAAGCTCATTCTGAAGAACGTCGATGGCCTCGTCTTCGTGGGCGATTCGCAGGCTGAACGCATGGAGGCGAACCTCGAGTCGATGCAGAATCTCTATGACAACATGGCTGAGTACGGATACGATCTGACGCAGATGCCATTCGTGATCCAGTACAACAAACGCGATCTTCCGAACGCCGCTCCGATCGAAGATCTGCAGGCGGCTCTCAATCCCGGCTGGGAGGTCGAGGATGCGAGCAAACAGCGCGTGCAGCCCGATCCGTATCACGCCGGACAGAATCTCGTCGAGCAGGTGCCGGGCGGTGAATGGGTGGAGCGAGCGCCGTATTTCGAGGCGATCGCGGTGCAAGGCGACGGCGTGTTCGACACGCTCAAAGCCGTGAGCAAGCTGGTGCTTAAGGCGCTCGCCTAGCGGCGCGGAGAGGCCTCCGTGAATCTCCCAAACACGATCACGGCCGGCCGGATCCTCGCCGCGCCTTTCATTGCAGCACTTCCTTTCATAGGCTCGCCCGGCGCGAGACTGATCGCGTTCGTTCTTTACGTCGTAGCCGCGGTTACCGATTACTACGATGGAAAATTGGCGCGCACGCGGAATCTGATTACGGATCTTGGCCGCCTGCTCGATCCACTCGCCGACAAGCTGTTGCTGTTCGCGACCCTGATTCCAATGTTCGTGCTCATGGCTCCCCACACTGATCCGCTCATTCCCACCAGCGCTGAGAGCATCGATGCGGGACGACTTCCTTTTCTCACGCCGTTCGGAGCCGTTGCCCTCCCGTGGTGGGTTGTTGCGATCGTGATCGGACGCGAGCTGTTCATGACAGTTTTCCGCCAGGCTGCGGCGCGGCGGGGCGTCGTTATCGCTGCAATAGGTCCGGCGAAGTGGAAGACGGCGTTTCAATCAGTCTGGGTCGGCTCAGCATATTTCTGGTTCTTTGCGGCTACTACCGCGGCGAGCAAGAATTGGGGTAGCGCCGCATGGCGTGCTTTCGCTTACTTCAATGGAACCGTAGGCACTCTGACCATGATCGCTTCGGTCTTTCTAACCGTTTACTCTCTGGCACTCTATCTCCGACGCTACGCCGGAGTCTTCGCCTTTTGACCAATTCGCAGGTCGAGCTGATCACCATTGGTGATGAGCTCCTCCTCGGCTTCACCGTAGACACGAACGCAGCGCACATATCGCGCACTCTCGCCGCTGCTGGGGTGGAGGTCGTTCGCCGCACCACAGTTGGAGACGAGGCGGACATGATTGCGGCCGCTGTTCGTGAAGCCCTCGAGCGGACCGGCGCCGTCATCACTACCGGGGGACTCGGTCCCACCAGCGACGATCTCACCAAACCCGCGATCGCGAAAATTTTCGGCCGCAGGATGAAGCTGGACGAAGAGATCGCGAAGGCGCTCGAGCAGCGTTGGAGAGCCAGGTTTCCCAATAGCAGATTTCCCGCGACCAACCGCAGCCAGGCGGAAATTCCGGAGGGCGCGCGGATCCTTACCAATCGGCATGGCAGCGCTCCGGGCATTTGGCTCGAGGACGATAAAGGGCGATGGGTAGCGATGATTCCGGGCGTGCCCCGGGAGATGCGCGGTATGTTGGCTGAAGAAGTGTTACCCCGGATCAAAGTGCTCGCTGGCGAATCGGAGAGCGCAGTAATCTCTGAAACACTTCGCACTACAGGGATCGCGGAGTCCGCAATCGCGGAATTGCTCGGGCCGCATGTTCTCGGCGAGCCAGCTACGGAAACGGGTGCGCTGTCCCTCGCCTATTTGCCGGGTATCGCCGGTGTCGATTTGCGCGTCACCGCGAAAAGATTGGCGCAGGCGCGCGCCCAAAAGCTGGTCAGAGAAGCGATCGAGAAACTGCGGAGTCGTGTGTCTGCGTATGTCTACGGTGAGGACGACACGGATCTCGCCGCCGTCGTTCTCGAAAAATGTCGCGCTCTCGGGCTGAAGCTTGCCGTCGCCGAGAGCTGTACTGGTGGCCTGCTGGGAGAGAGAATTACGAATATTCCAGGCTCGAGCGATGTCTTTCTGGGCGGAGTGGTAGCCTATCATGATGACGTCAAGCGGGAAGCGCTGGATGTCCGCGTCGAAGACATCGAACGATACGGCGCTGTGAGCGAACAGGTTGCGTTGCAAATGGCGTTGGGTGTCCGCAAAAAACTTCGCGCCGATATCGGAGTTTCGGTCACGGGGATTGCGGGACCAGGCGGCGGCACGCCTGAGAAGCCGGTCGGACTTGTCTGGATTGCCGTAGACGCTTTCGAAGCAAAGGCACGGCGCTTCCATCTGATTGGAGATCGGGCAGAGATCAGGCAGCGCGCGGCGCAGGCAGCTCTGGAGATGGTGCGGCGCGCCCTCTCAAACGGTTAACTTAGGCAGATGAGACATTCGAAGAAGAAAACAGAGCCAACGCCACTCCCGGAGCAGGGCGCGATCGGCTCCGCCGATGGTTTTGCCCCCGATGCCGGAGGCGCCGCCAGCCAGGGCGATGGTCAAGTCGCCGATCCACAGTTCGACGCTTCCACTGAGGCGGGTGGTACTGGGCCAGCCACCAGTTCCGTAGAACACGATGACGCAACTGGCGCCGCTGAAACCGGCGT
>DASWCI010000139.1:0-5529 GCA_036390195.1 Gemmatimonadaceae bacterium | reverse complement strand
GTCCCTTTGATGCGCGCATCACTTCTGCCGCCCGGCCGTGCGACAGGCTGTCTCGATATGAGCGCGCTGTAGTGAGCGCGTCATAAACGTCGGCGACACAGAGAATACGCGCGGCAAAAGGAATGTCCTCGCCCTTTAGACCATCGGGATACCCACTACCGTCCCAGCGCTCGTGGTGATTGCGAATAATTGCCCGCACGTCACCCGGAAAATCGATCTCCGCGACCAGCTCGAGTCCCGCCTCAGGATGGCGTTTCATGACCGCCCATTCCTCGTCGGTGAGATCCCCTGCCTTGTTCAACACTTCTGTCGGGACGATGATCTTCCCAATGTCGTGGAGGAGCGCGCCGAGCCTGAACCAGAAAAGCGAGCGTGAATCCATTCCGGTGCTGTCCGCGAGAACGCAAGCAAAAAATGCCACGCGTTGGCAGTGGCCCTGGGTGTAATGATCCTTACTCTCAATCGAGTCGCCCCAGTGATGCGCCATCTCCAGAAAGCGCGCCTCGAGCGCCGCGTTTCGCTTCTCGACCTGAGCGACGCGGTGCTGCGCCTTGAGCCGCGTGTAGAGCGCGTGTGACTGATTGAGATGGGCGAGCATGTCGCGATGCCGTTTCTGTGTCCAGTAAAGTTCGGCCAGCTGCTCGGTCACGTCGGCCTTGAGCAGAAGATCCTCGCCCTCCTCCGCGCATTCACACGCCCTACCGAGATACTCGGCGGCCTTGACGTAATCGCCAAGCTCGCGTGAGATCACGCCGACGTGCCTGAACACCTCACCTCGCCAGGACGGCGCGATCTCTCCAGTCAGCGCGAGCAAGGCTTCGGCGCGATCCATCGCTTCTTCGAAGCGTCCGGTGGCAATGCAAAGCTGCACCTGGTTCAGCGCGACGTTCAGCTGGTTGGTTTGATCGTGCTCCTCGCCGAAAGTGTTCTCGGCTTCGGTGTAGGCTGATTCGGCGCGATCAAGCTCACCGAGATCGCTGTATGCCAGCCCAATGTTGTTGAGAACCTGCGCCGCCTGGTCGCGCATCCCCAACGCACGGTATCCGTCGAGGCTCAGATGGAAAGCCTCCAGAGCGCGGCGTATGTCGCCGCGAATGCTCGCGACTGTTCCGAGATTCTGGTCGATCATCGCCAACGCCTCAGCGTCGCCGATTGACTGCGCCGTGATTCGCGCCTCAGTGTACATCGATTCGGCGCGATCCAGGTCTCCGCCGGTCTGATGAACGATCGCGACGACGTTGAGCGCCTGAGCGATTGCGGAAGGAGATCCTGCCTGTGTTGCCGCGGCAATAGCAGCCTCTAGCACATCGATGGCAGCACCGCGATTGCCCTGCTCGAGATAGGCGCGACCAAGCCAGCGCAAGGCGGAGAGCCTCGTCCGATCATCCGCAAACGGATTGCGCACCAGACTTTCGTAGCGGGTGGATGCTTCGCTCCAACGCCCTTCCCGCTCTGCGAGCTTTGCCTCTTCGATCAGTGCCTTAACTGCGTTGGATTCCACCTCGTCGGAGCGAGAAGTGGAAGTAACCGTCATGACGAAGCGAGGATGGTGCGACGGACGGATCCTTCGTCGCGAAGTTTTCTCGTCAGAGTCGGCCGCGAGATCCCCAGAATGCGAGCGGCGGCGCTCAGGTTTCCACCGGTCAAGCCGATAGTCGTGTGGATGGCCTCATCGACTATGGCCTGCAGCGATTTCCCTTCGGCGGGAATTCTAATCACGCCGCCAGCAGGAGTTTCGACGAGGGGCACATAAGACCGTCGCTGCAGAGAAAGGTGGTGCGGCTGTATTACGTCGCCAGTGCAGACGACGACCGCACGCTCAATGACATTCTTGAGCTCCCGAATATTGCCCGGCCAGCGGTGTCTCTCAAGTGCGCTCACGGAATCCTGCCCAAGACGCAGATGCTGCCTCCCTTCGCTTTCGGCGTGCCGCTTCACAAAGTAGTGGGCCAGAATCGAAATATCTCCATCGCGCTCGCGGAGCGCCGGAAGTTCGAGTCGCGCCACGTTAAGACGATAGAACAGGTCGGCGCGGAAGCGGTTTTCACTGACGGCCGCCTCTAGGGAAGAGTTTGTGCCGGCGACTATGCGGGCGTCAAGCGCTTTTTCCTCGGACCCCCCGAGGCGGCGGAAGCGACGGTCCTCGACCACACGCAGCAGCTTGGCCTGGAGCTTCAAGGGAAGCTCGGCAACCTCGTCGAGAAACACCGTCCCGGACCCTGCCACCTCGAAAAGCCCGCGCTTCAGCGCTCGCGCATCAGTGAACGCGCCCGGCTCGTGACCGAACAGCTCGCTCTCGAGGAGTGTCTCGGGAATAGCGGCGCAATTTATCGCGACGAAAGGTTCGGCCTCGCGTGGGCTCGCCGCGTGGAGGCCGCGCGCAAAAAGCTCTTTCCCCGTCCCCGTCTCACCGACAATCAGAACGGTCAGGCTCCGACTCGCGGCTATCTGAGTCGCTAATGCGATTACTTCGCGGATGGCCGCGCTCTCACCAATTACGTGAGAGTCCCAACGGTCCGCCGACGCATGGTGCGATCGGACTGAAATAGTTACACCGTTCCTTTTTCGCATTGACGTGCGAGTTGTCAACGCGCGGAATTGTGAGTTGGCCGAGCGAATTGCGGCCCCAAAAGGGGTTCTGGGGCTCATGTAGCAGACGAGGAAACGGGGAGCCAAGTCACCCGTTTTTCAGGAGTTACGGCGCCGGACGACTCCTGTCAGGTTGAATACCCCAGGAAGGGGCTAGCTCGGAAGCGAGGCGAGAAGTGCGTTGATTTCGGCGGCCTCGTGCTGGGCGCCCACGTCCTCAAATGACTCGGCAGCTTCCAGCCAGGCCAAGCGGGCATCCGCGGAATTCCCCAATGCTCGGGATGTCTGACCGAACTCCCGCAGCATCTCGGCTTGAAGCAGCCGGTCCTCGAGACTTTCTGCCTCGAAGATCCCAATGCGGAGCGTTGCTATACTTGCCTCCAAAGCTCCCCTCTCGCGCTCGATTCGCGCCCGACATTTGAGAGCTTCCGCGCTCGTGAGATGATCCCCACGCGCCTGCGCTCCCTCGAGGGCGGACGCACACGCTTTTTCAGCGTCATCCAGTCTCCCGATTGCTACCCAGACGAGCGCCAGGTTGAGCGTCAGGATGCTCTCCACGAGTGCGTCGTGCCGCGACCTCGCGATCGTCAATGCCCTTTCGAATGTCTCGATGGCGCGCTGATAATGACCAAGCTTGGTGTAAAGCATCCCGAGGTTGTTCAGTACCCAGGAGACTGCCTCGTCGTCGTTTGCCCGTTCGAACGCGCCGAGACTGTTGGAGTAGCGCGCTTCAGCGGCGACGAAGTTGCCACGCATGTTGAAGAGAACGCCGCGGTTCTGCTCTATCATGCCAAGCAGGCGGACATCACCCGCTGTTCCGGCCAACTCGCCCGCCTGCGTGTACAGCTTTTCGCTTTCGGTAAGATTGCCGCGGCGCTGCGCAATGATAGCCAGGCAGTTGAAGCCGTGCGCCTTGCACCGGATCGATCCGCACTTTTCCGCGTGAATGAGGCTCTGCGTATAACAGCGATAGGCAGCCTCGGTGTCGCCCTGCTCGCGATGGAGCGTCCCCTTCCACCGGAGGGCGTCGGCCAGAAGAACGAGGTCCTGCTCTCGCTCCAGCATTCCGATGGCATCGTCGTAAAGACCGAGAGATTTCGCGGTATCGCCTCTTCGCTCGGCCTCGCGGGCGAGATCGACGAGACGGCCCACGTCTCCGGAATCAGGTCGCGTCATTCAGGCGAACTGATTGATCGAACCGTTCATATCGTGCACCCCGCTCGAGCCTAGTATAACCAATAAAGTTGCAACCGCTTTACTTGTCCTGCTTCTCACAGTCCTCGACGCATACCCAGACGCCAGAAATCAGTATGTAGCGAGAAAAAGTTGCTCCGACGGGAGCCGTCGGGGAGACGATCTTCGAAGGAGCTGGACTGGTTAGCCGAGTGTAGTCTCCACACGCAGAACCGGCCAGTAAGCTCACAGTCAGGGCGAGGTACCGAACCACACGGTGACCCAGCATAGTGAACCACCTCGGTAAGAGACTTTGGTCTTTCCGAGCTTATCAGTGGCATGGCCTGTGCCCCCCCTAACTCTCGTCCCTACAGCAGCTTAGCCTTTCCCGCGGTTTTTATGGTGAAATCTGGTGTAACGTCTTTTTACGAAAAGACACATTTTTTTGTCGGCATTTCTTCGGGCTCAGTCTCTGGCGCCTGAAGCAAAAATCGCTAGCCGCTGGGGAGTTGGTCGGCCGGGGATGTCAGCCGTTTCCGCCCAGATTAGAAATGTGTCGAGCAGTTGGGGATCAAACTGACCGGCGGAGGACTTCATAATCTCAGCCGCTCTGGCGTGCGTCAAGCCGGGCCGGTATGACCGAGTGGTGGTCAGCGCATCATAAACGTCTGCGACGCAGAGGATTCGGGCGGCAAAAGGAATGTCCTCGCCTTTCAAGCCATCTGGATAGCCGGCACCGTCCCACCGCTCATGGTGGTTGCGGATGATGGCGCTGATGTCGCCGGGAAAGTCAATGTCGGCGACGAGCTCCAATCCCGCCTCCGGGTGGCGTTTCATAATTGCCCACTCTTCCTCGGTGAGCTTCCCTGGTTTGTTTAGCACCTCCGTTGGCACGATGATCTTCCCAATGTCGTGCAGCAACGCACCGATACGGAACCAGAACAGCGATCGCGAGTTGAAGCCAGCACTTTCGGCGAGTACACACGCAAAGAAGGCGACCCGCTCGCAGTGACCTTGCGTGTAGCGATCCTTGCTTTCGATTGAATCGCCCCATTGCTTGGCCATCTCGAGGAACCGCGCCTCGAGGGCACCATTTCGCTTCTCGACCTGGGCAACTCGGTGCTGCGCTTTGAGCTGCGAATAGAGTGAATGTGCCTCGTTCAGACGTTGAAGCATGTCGCGATGTCGCTTCTGCGCCCAATACAACTCAGCGAGCTGCTCCGACACGTCTGCCCGCAGTAGCAGATCACCGCTTTCAACCGAGTGCTGTTCGGCCTTGAGCAGGTTGTCGGCAGCGTTTGCGAAATCGCCGCGCTCTCGCGCGATCACCCCGACGTGCCTGAAGACCTCGCCCCGCCAGGGCCTGGAGTCGTCGCTGGCGACTGTGAGCAGTTGCTGGCACTGCGCGAGCGCTTCGTCGTAGCGACGCGCAGCTATGTAGAGCTGGACCTTATTCACGGCGAGATCCAACTGGCGAGCCCGATCCCCGTCCTCCTCGAACGCCCGAGACGCTTCATTGTACGCGACCTCGGCGTCACTGAGCTCACCCAGCTCCATGTACGCCAGCGCGATATTGTTCAATACCTGCGCTTCGTGATTTCGCATTCCGAGCGTTTGGTAGCCGAGGTGGCTCAGGCGAAATGCCTCGAGCGCGGCGCGGAGGTCCCCGCGAATCATCGCCACCGTCCCGAGATTCTGATCGATCATTGCGATGAGCGCGGCGTCGCCAGCCAGCTCCGCCTTAGCCCGCGCCGCGGCGTAGATCGT
>DASWCI010000138.1:0-2216 GCA_036390195.1 Gemmatimonadaceae bacterium | reverse complement strand
CAGGGAGGGGTTCATTCGCCGGATTGGAGAGCGGGTCTCCGAGCCGCAGTCGTCGGGCCTCCGGCCCGGCGACCGGAAAGAGTGACCGGGCCGGGAGGCCCGCTCACTGCGGGTCGGAGACCCGCTCTGGAGTTTGGACGTTCTGGAGCGGTTAGGTGTGACTGGCGCGACGTTCCGGGGGTCAGGTGTAGGCGGCGCGGCGTAGGTTGGCGGCGATGGAACGAAGATCGATGTTCGAGTCGACAGCTTCGTCGAGTTCTGTGCGCAGCAGGGTGAGCAGATCGAGGAGAGACGGACGAGTGGCTTTGCGCCGCCACCTGGGGAGAGGAGCGAAGCGGTTGGTTCGGTGAGGACCGAACTCGAGGATGCCGGCCAGCAGGATCATGCTGTAGCCGGCGACGGCGAAGGCTGGCTGGCGAGGAACGCTGCGCTGCGAAGTGAGTTGCGCCTGACCGACACCGAGGATGCTTTTCTCTTCGCGGTGGTTGACTTCGATTTGCCAGCGATCAAAGTAGATCTGCAGAAGCTGCGCAATGGGCGAGGTCAGGTCGGTGGTGAGCAGATAGGCGGGGTCGCGATAGTTGGTCCGAGCATTCGGACTGACCTTGTAGGGTTGGGGGGCGACGACGATGAGGCGGACCGGTTTGAGGCGGGAGCCTCGTCGCCAGAGAATGTTGTTGAGCTGCTTGCATCGAATCTCGCGCCGCGTTCCACCGTAGAAGATTTCAGCGGCTTGATACGGGATGTTGTCGTCGGCACGAATCGATTGGGGCGTGAAACACGTGGCGCCATACTTTCTTCGAGAACCCGGTTCGGCCGGGAAACAGAGCCGGGCGTCTTTGCGTGTTCGGGCGAGCAACTCCGTTCGTTCGAAGTGATGTGAGAAGACGGTTTTGTTGCAGAAACTGCCATCCATCGACATGACCAGGGGGCGAGTGTCGGCACCGTTCTGATCGAGCGTGTTCCGCAGATCTTCGATCATGGTCACGGCCGCGATCGACAGGTTCTGTTTTTTGATCGCGGCCTTGTACTCAGTCCAGTCCTGCTCGGTTGCATTCTTTCCCGGCTTCCTGAGGTGAGGCACTTCCGTGAAACGGACCGGAACGCCCCGCGCGCCGACCTCGGCGCTCTGATGATGCGGAAACAACAGCGAAGCCTGTAGATACCGCAGACCGAAGAGAAGGTTCGTGTGAAAGGGCGGAGACATCGGATCGCGATGCCATGAGGCATGCGGGATATGTCTTCCGGTTTTGGACAGCCTGGTGTCATCAAGTGCGACGCCGATCGGATCGCCGGGCCTCTCGAACAGGTGTACATAGTGATGAAACACAGGCTCGAACAAATCGTTCTCATCCCAGGGACTACGCGAGTAGAGCTTGTAGTCAGCACTCCAGTCCCGATCATCGCGTCCCAGGGCGATGATCGAGCGCGACACGGTGCGACGACCCATCGTGCAGGCGGAAGCGAGAAGATGTTCCACGGCCCGCCCGTGCGACTCCCGCCGAGCAAACGCGCCTTCCCAACGCTCGGTCTCCCGGAGCACTCGTTCGAGCAGCATCAGCGCACCTCCGGCTTGAGTGCAAAGACGTTCTTGTCAGGGCGATCGAAGCGATCCCCTTTGCGGACCTTCTTGGTCAAGGCCGAAACGACCGACTCCCGATCGAGGGTGAGACCGAGGTTCTTCCGAGCACGAGCCAGGATCTCGGAGATATGCAGGGGCGTGCCGGCTCGTTTGAGTATGTCCTTTACGATATCAACGTGCGACGTACGTGACTTACTCCGTGGCGTCTTCTCGGCGGCTCCCCCCTCGGCCTGGAGCATGCGGCGAACCGCGCGCAGTTGCGCCTCCAATCCCACGGCGACGGCTCCAAGCACAGCTACGTGAATCTCGCGCTTGTCTTTCTCGTCCACAGACGACCTCCTTCACGTGGTCGAGAACAGAATAACGCATTCAGGTACGTCTGTCACGTATAATGTTACAAATACCTACGCGTAACGTCCAAACTCCAGAGACGGGCTGAGAGCCCGTCCTACGCTCCCACGTACTCGCTGAAGATCCCCAACTGCACATTCCGCTTCGCTGCGAAGCCGGCATCGTGCAGCGCTTCCAGAATCTCGTTCGGCGGGACGCACGCATCGATCGTGTCCCAGTAGTAGCGCATCAGCATCGCGGTGTCGCGGCGGCGAGTGGTGACGCGCGCGACGATGGGGACGAA
>DASWCI010000137.1:0-1565 GCA_036390195.1 Gemmatimonadaceae bacterium | reverse complement strand
CCAGACAAACCCAACCGGATACGAACCCCGAAAGCGCAGGTCAAGCGCTTCGTTGACGGGGAGGCCCACGCCACCGTTGCCGCGTACGAACCCGCGTGAAACGGCATTCGTGCTGCTCGACGACCCTGTCGGGTGATCTTTCACAGGTCGGGTGCACCCAACCTGTCAGCATACGAACCCTCAACCGGTGATTGAGGGTCGTGAATTCGCGGTCGCCCCGGTTCATGCGAAGGTGCGCCGGGATGGGTACCACCGTTCTGAACGACGCGAGTGAGCTTGGGTGTCGGTGGACCGATCGCGGGGATGACGGTCGGCGTCGCGGCACGTCGCGCCGGTGTACGTAGCCGTTGATCGCTGTGTGGTGGCCGGTGAGCGAGAAGGACAGGATTCGCGGACAGCGCGGTGGGGTCTGGTGCCGATGTCGGATGCCGAGCGGGCGGCGGCGGTGTCCGTCCTCGCCGACATCCTTGCGGCCTGGTGGATGAAACGCGCCGACGACGGCCAGGTTGGCGCGCGACCGGGTACCTGACCTCACCCGGGGCGCCGCGTGATCCGACGTCCGGATCTCATGCCGAGATGAGTGTGTCCGCGCTTCGCGATCACTCATCACCGCGAATCGGGCGCAGCGATGAGGCCTGGCTGCTGTTGGCGGAGGTGTGGTCGGACTAGGCTCTCGTCTGAGCGGGGTTCGATGTCGGCGCGCTTTCCAGACCGGTTGAGCGAGGCGGGAGGTCCTCATGGGCAACTGGCAGCTCGATCCGTTCCACACGCAGGTCGAGTTCTCCGCGAAGCATCTGGGGATGATGACGGTTCGGGGTCATTTCGCCGAGGTCAGCGCCACCGCGGACATCGACCCCGACCACCCGGAGGCCTCTTCGGTAGAGGTGACGATCCAGACGGTCAGCATCCGTACTCACAACGAGACCCGGGATAACGATTTGCGTTCGTCGAACTTCCTCGAGGTGGACAAGTTCCCGACGATCGTGTTCAAGAGCACCAGCGTCGAGCCGTCCGGGCAGGACCAGTACACGATGACCGGCGATCTTACGATCAAGGGCAATACCCGCCCTGTGGTGCTTCGGGTGCTCAAGTACGGGGAGTTCAACGACCCCATGATGGGACATCGGATCGCCTACAGCGCTCAGGGACAGATAAACAGGAAGGAATTTGGCTTGAGCTTCAACATGATGCTGGACGGCAAATTCGTGGTAAGCGACGAGATCCAGATCATGATTGAAGGCGAACTCGTCGAACAGAAGGAGGCGGCGGAGACCGCCAGCGCCTGACACTGCCGAACCGACGCCCATCGTGTGGGCTGAGCAGTAGTGCGCCTCCGCGCTCGCCCGGTCACGGGGGCTGCACGACGCATCCGCTTCTGCCGCCGAGTGCACACTACGGAATGTAAGCGAAGCTAATCCACGACCGGCCGCGCTGTCGTGCCGATGTTGGTGCGTTCGCGTCGATGGGAGCGCCCGTGCGCGGGGACTTCGGGGTGCTCAAGGCCGCAGGCCCGCGGCAGTTCCTTGGCCCTTGGCTGGCCCGGCGCGGCGTTGCCGTCCGAGGTG
>DASWCI010000136.1:0-21171 GCA_036390195.1 Gemmatimonadaceae bacterium | reverse complement strand
CTGACATGGGCTACCGATGTAGGCGCCTTCACGTTCGGGCGGGCATTCGGGCGGAAGAAGCTAATTCCATCGATTAGCCCTGGAAAAACAGTCGAGGGTGCCGTCGGTGGGCTCGGTCTGGCTATTGTCATTTGCCTGCTCTACGTGCGATTCATACTAATGCCCTACGCGCAGCTCGGCCTCACGATTCAGGGCGCGGTGCTCTTTGCCATTGTGGTGAGTGTCGCTGCGCAGACAGGAGATCTCGCCGAGTCTTTGCTGAAGCGCGAAGCCGGGTTGAAGGACAGCTCGCGCATTATCCCTGGACATGGTGGAGTACTCGATCGGTTCGACAGCTTGCTGTTCGTGATGCCGATCGCATTTCTGCTGCTGGGCCGATTGCTGCTGCCCGTACCCCAATGACGCGCACTGCCGCACCCAAAGGGGTGGCGGTGTTGGGCTCGACGGGGTCGATTGGTACGACGGCGCTGCGCGTGCTTGACAGGCAGCGCGACCGATTCCGCGTCAATGCTCTCACGGCAAACAGCAATGGCGCCCTGCTGAAGGAACAGGCGCGGAAGTTCTCACCGGCGTTCGTGGGAATGGTGGAATCACAGGCGGACGCGGACGAAGCCTGGAAGAGCGGAACTGACGCGTTGATTGCTGCGGCCACTCGCGATGACGTCGATATCGTGCTCAACGCAATCGTCGGCGCGGCCGGACTGGACGCCACGCTTGCTGCACTGCACGGAGGAAAGCGTGTCGCGCTCGCCAATAAGGAGACCCTCGTCATCGCCGGTGATCTGGTGAGAGACGCATGCGCCGAGGGGTTTGGCGAAGTCGTGCCTGTCGACAGCGAGCACAGCGCGATTCTCCAGTGCATTACTGGACATCCGACGTCGCAGGTTCGTCGAGTCGTGCTCACGGCTTCCGGAGGGCCGTTCCGTGACTGGAGCGTTGAGCGACTCGCGGCGGCGACGGTGGATGATGCACTGCGACATCCAACCTGGCGTATGGGGCGCAAGATCACCATCGACAGCGCGACCCTCGCCAACAAAGCGCTCGAGGTAATCGAAGCACATTTCTTGTTCGGGCTTGCATACGAGAACATCGACGTCGTGGTTCATCCGCAGAGCGTGGTCCATTCATTCGTCGAGTTCATCGATGGCAGCGTCGTCGCGCAGATGAGTGTTCCGACGATGGAGCTACCGGTGCTCTACGCGCTGACGCATCCTGAACGCGTTCCCGACGATGGTGTGCCAGCGTTCGACCCTGTTCGCCTGTCTCCGATGACTTACGAGTCTGTGGATCACGCGCGTTTCCCCGCTCTCCGGCTGGGCATTGCCGCTGGAGTAGCAGGAGGTGCTGCTCCAGCCGTGTTCAACGCCGCGAATGAGTGCGCGGTGGCGGCGTTTCTCGCCGGCAAGATTGGCTTTGCTGATATTCCGCGCGCGATCTCATCTGCGCTCGATAAACTCAGCGACCTGCCCGCGAGGACGCGCGAACAACTGCTGGACGCCGACGCCGCTGCACGACGCCACGTGAGGGAGATGTTCAAGTGCTAAGCTGGCTCGCGCCGATCATTGTTTTCGGTCTCGTCGTATTCGTACACGAGCTTGGACACTTCATCGCCGCCAAGCTTACCGGAGTCTACGCTCCGCGCTTCTCGATCGGATTCGGGCCATCGTTGCTGAAAAGGCGATTCGGCGAGACCGAATATGTACTTGCCGCCTTGCCGCTTGGCGGATACGTACGAATGGCTTCGCGGGAAGACGAAGCAACCGCGTTTCTTGAGGGAGGCAGCGAGAATTCGGCGGTTAGAGCAGGCAACCCAAAGGACGGATTCGATCCGAACGCGATGATACCGTTCGGCCCAAAACCGATTCCCGAATCGCGCTGGTTTGAGTCCAAGCCGCTCCCGGCGCGACTCTTCATCATGCTCGCCGGCGTCACGATGAACGCCCTGCTCGCATACGGGATCTACGTCGGTCTGTTGCTGCACTCGGGAATTCCGACTCCCATTCCGGTCGCCGCCGTCGTCAATCCAGGCAAGCCGGCGGCCCTCGCGGGAATTCAGGCCGGAGACAGCATCGCCACGCTCAACGGCCGGCCACTCGAGAGCTGGGAGACACTCCTCGATAGCATTGGTGCATCAGCAGGGCGTCCACTGGAGCTTGGCATAATCAGACACGGCGAGATGCTTCGCGTACGCGTAACTCCCGCCGCGGAAGTGGTTCCCGATCCTCGCACTGGGGTCAAGCGACCCCTCGGTAGAATCGGAATGATGGCGACCGAAGGCTTCACACCGATCTCCGTGGACCAGGCATTCACCGAGGCGTGGCATCTCACGATAGACAATGGCAGCAGGGTTTTCGCAGCGCTGGGGGCTCTCGCGCACGGTGTCGGAGTTTCCGACCTCGGTGGACCGATTGCGATCGCGCAGGTCTCGTATCAGGCCGCGCGGGGCGGGATAGAAACTCTGCTGCTCCTCGTCGCGTTCATCAGCATCAACGTCGCCGTGTTCAATCTGCTTCCCATTCCAATCCTGGACGGCGGCCAAATTCTTCTCAACGTCGCCGAGACCATCAAGGGGAGCGCGTTCAGCACGCAGACCCGCGAGCGTATTCTAAGAGGCGGCCTTCTGATCATCGGTCTTCTTTTCGTCACGGTGATGTTCAATGACATCAGCCGTAACATGCAGAATATCGTTCGGCTCCTCGGCCGTCTTTTCGGACGCTCGGCCTAAACCATTTCGGGTGCCGTCCCGTAGTGTCGATGAGCGCACGTTTTCGTTGACCTGACATGGCTGACTTCAAAGCAGAAGATTATCGACTCACCGATCCGCTCGACGCGCATCGAAGCCAGGCGAGCGATCAGCATCCAAGTCAGAGTGAACAGCTGGTGCCTCGGTCGCAGTCGATGTCTGGCGTCGTATCATTTCTCAGCAGCAACGAGCGAAATGGGCGGTGGCATCTGCCGCGGAAATTCCGGGCGCTCGCGGTGATGGGAAACGTCGAGATAGACCTGCGCGAAGCTGAAATTGGCTACGGCCTCTCGGTGATCGAGGCTGTCTCGGTCCTCGGCAATGTCGAAATCACTGTCCCGCCCGAGATTGCAGTCGAGTGCGACGGCGGTGGTCTGCTCGGCTCCTTCACGCTCAAGTACCATGGGCCGGCAAATCCGGCGGCTGCAAATCGCGAAAAAACACTGCGCATTACCGGAAGCGCGTACGCCGGCAACGTCGAAGTAGCAGTGAAAGGTCCGGATGAAGGCGTGCTCGTGAAACTGGGACGAAACCTCGGCATGCGCCGAGAATAACTCTTCGCCAGCGATAACGCTTCTGGCTCCATCGCCGGTCAGTCGGGCGAGGGTGTCCTCTTCATCTGCCCGCTTCGCGGGCACCCGTAACTCGCTTACACGCTGCGAGCCTCGCTCGCGCCACTAGGCGTGATAGGCTCGTGCACTATTCTCCGCGAGTCTCTTGCTACGCGAGGCGCTGCCTACGAGGACACCCTCACCCTCCTTCCCAGTGATTCACTAACTGCAGCGGCGGGCGGCGCTGCGGGTACAGCCGCGAACTCCATCAACGCGGGAGCGCGCCGAGCTTCGCTCGGCTTTCCCGTGTTAAGCTTGCCGCGCGACGCAGCGCGCACGGGCGAAGAGCGGGCGCAGTTACAGATCTCGATCGCCGACCCGCGGGATGGATAAGAGGACTCCCGAGGCTGGCCCGCGTGATTTGCGTCGCACCCGTGCGCTGAATTGAACGGCGACCGCTCCGCGGCTAAATTCAACAGTTATGGCTTTTCCGGGCCTGGCTGAGCGCGTAGCCGACGTACGGGCCAGAATCGACGCGGCTGCGGCGCGGGGTGGCCACGGGCAGAAAGTCAAACTCGTCGCAGTCACGAAGACCCACGGCCCCGACGTCGTTCAAGCGGCGTACGAAGCCGGTCTGCGGGACATCGGCGAGAACAAAGTTCAGGAAGCGTTGAAGAAGATGGCCCGCGTCGAAGTGCCCGTTCGTTGGCATCTTATAGGTCATCTTCAGAGGAACAAAGTGAAGGCGTTGGAGCAATTCGTGTTGCTGCACTCGCTCGATAGTCCGCGGCTGGCCGACGCGGTGTGCGCGTTCGGGCTCGACCGCGGTCGAGCGGTCGATGTGTTGATCGAGCTGAATCTTTCGGGAGAGACCTCTAAGGGCGGCTACACTCTTTCCGATCTTCTGCCCGAGGCTGAGCGATTCGTCTCGCTCGCGGGGATCAGAGTTCGGGGAGTGATGACAATGGCTAGCTTTACCGCGACGGAATCTCAGCTTCACCGCACATTCGCCGAGGCTCGCGAAGCGCGCGAAGCACTAGTGGAGGCCGGACATCCGGCTGAGGAGCTGTCGATGGGGATGTCGAACGACTACGAGATCGCTGTAGAAGAAGGCGCGACAATTGTGCGGCTCGGGACCACCCTCTTCGGAGCGAGGGCTAAATGATCGACGAAGCATTTCATCTTACACCACTCGACGTGCGGCGGTACGACTTCGGCCGGGCGCTGCGTGGCTACAATCCCGCTCGCGTCGATCAGTTCAGAGATCAGGTCGCCGAAGAGATGGAGCGGCTCACGCGAATCAATCAGGACCTCGACGCCAAGGCGAGAAGCTTCCACGAGCAGCTCCGCGCATTTCGCGAGCGCGACAAGGCGCTGAACGACGCACTCATCGCGGCGCAGCAGCTTCGCGGCGAGGTTCGGGAGCAGGCTGAGCGTGAAGCGCAACTCATTCTGCGCGAGGCACAAGCCGAGGGCGAGCGCATCATCGAAGCAGCCAAAGCCGATGTGCGGCGTATGGAAGAGGAGCTGGACAGCCTCGATCGATCGCGTCGAACGTATCTCGCTCAGATGCGAACCCTGATCGCGCGCCAGCTGTCTGAAGTGGAGGCTTCCGATTCCCAGGTTGTGGCGAGCACTCTCAGGGGAGCGGGCTCCAACTCCTCCGGATCGAAGAGAGAATGACTGCAGTCCGCCCCGTGCCGACAGCGGCGGGGGGAAGCGGAGGGGGACCGGGAGACGAGAAGGGCAGACGTTTCCGCCTGCTGCCGACCGATCGCTCGCCCGACGAACTGGAGAGGGAAATGCTCTCGCGCTGGAAAGAGGAGAAACTCTTCCAGCAGACTCTCGCGCAAAGCGAGGGGAAGCCGGAGTTCGTCTTCTTCGAGGGTCCACCGACAGCCAACGGCCGCCCCGGAATTCATCACGTCTTCTCGCGCACGGTGAAGGATCTCTTCTGCCGATATCGCGCGATGCGCGGGAATCATGTCGCGCGCAAGGCAGGCTGGGACACCCACGGTCTTCCCGTCGAAATCGAAGTTGAAAAAAAGATCGAGACAGATTTCGGAATCCGAACCGCAAAACAGCAGATCGAGACGATCGGCGTCGAGCGCTTCAACGAGATGTGTCGAGAGAGCGTTTGGCGCTACAGAAGTGATTGGGAGGAGCTGAGCGAGCGAATCGGTTACTGGCTCGACTACAGTGATCCGTACGTCACCTACACCAACGATTACATCGAGAGCGTCTGGTGGGCGCTCGCGACGTTGTTCCGTCGCGGCCGCCTCTACAGGGGACACAAAGTGCTGCCGTACTGCGCGCGTTGTGGAACGACTCTCTCGAGCCACGAGGTAGCCCAGGGCTACAAGGATGTGAAGGACCCGAGCGCCTACGTCGGCCTGGATCTCGTCGCTGAAAAGGGCACTAGCGGGCGTCGCCGCATCCTTGTCTGGACGACTACGCCGTGGACGCTCGTCTCGAACGTTGCACTGGCAGTCAATCCGACGCTCGAATATGTGGAGCTCCGGAAAAAGAAAGCCGACGCCGGCGAGACGATCATCATCGCGATCAATCGCGCAGCCGCGGTGCTGGGTGACGATTTCGCCGCCCGCTGGGAGACGGTGCGATCGTTCCGCGGCAACGCTCTCGTCGGAAAACGCTACAAGCGTCCGCTCGATTGGGTGGAGTACAAACAGGGCGAGCACGAGGTAATAATCGGCGAGTCGTTCGTTTCCGCTGAGGAGGGAACGGGTGTCGTGCACATGGCCCCGGCCTTCGGCGCCGACGACTACGCAGCGGGGCAGCGTCACAGATTGGCGTTCTTGCAGCCCGTGAATCTTCGCGGAGAGTTTCCCGCCGACATGCCGCTGGTTGGTGGAATGTTCGTCAAGGACGCCGACGCAGTAATTCTCGACGAGCTCAAGAAGCGCGGAGTCCTCTGGAAGTCGACGTTGTTCGAGCACGCATACCCTCACTGTTGGCGCTGCGAGACGCCGCTACTCTACTACGCGCGCACCTCGTGGTTCATTCGCACCACTGAGTTCAAGGATGCGATGCTCGTGCGCAACTCGCGCGTCGATTGGCATCCACCCGAGGTGGGAGCCGGACGGTTTGGGGAGTGGCTGACCAACAACATCGATTGGGCCGTCTCCCGCGACCGGTACTGGGGCACTCCACTTCCGATTTGGGTGTGTGACCGCAACGACACGCACGCGGAAGCTATCGGCGGTTACGCCGAGCTTTCCGAGCGCTCAGGAGCGTCGCTCGGCGACGACTTCGATCCACACAAGCCGTTCATCGATCGCTACACCCTGCAGTGTCATTGCGGCGGCACGATGAAGCGTACTCCGGAGGTGATCGATGCCTGGTTCGACTCCGGTTCGATGCCGTTCGCTCAGTGGCATTTTCCGTTCGAGAACCGTGAGAAGTTCGAGCGCTATTATCCGGCGGACTTTATCGCCGAAGGAATCGACCAGACACGCGGGTGGTTTTACTCGCTCCTTGCAATCGCGACCGGTCTCGGTGATGCGCTGCCGAAAAATCTGCTGGCGCACGAAGCGCACAATCCGGAGATCACTGACACTGCGCCGTACCGGGCGGTTGTGGTGAACGACCTCGTTCTCGACGCCGAAGGCCAGAAAATGTCGAAGCGGCTCGGGAACATCATCGATCCCGAATCGGTAATTCCGCGCTACGGTGCCGACGCCGTTCGCCTATTTCTCACGACGTCGAGTCAGCTCTGGACTCCAAGGCGCTTTGACGAAGCAGGCATTCGCGATACGGCGGGCCGCTTTCTCCTCACCTTCAAGAACGTCTATACCGGGATTTTTGCGGAGTACGCGAACTTCGGGTGGTGGCCATCCGCTAATGACCCCCTTCCTCAGGACCGGCCGCTGCTGGATCGATGGGTTTTGTCTCGACTCGCGAGCGTCGAGCACGAAGCGGACGACCTACTCAGTCGGTACGAGGCTACCAACGCCGCAAAGGCTGTGATGGTTTTTTTCGACGAGGACGTCTCGAAGTGGTACGTGCGCCAAAGTCGCCACCGCTTCTACGACGTAGACGGCGAGGACAATCGGGCCGCATTCGCAACGCTTCACGAGGTAATCGCCGTTACATGTCGGCTCCTCGCTCCCTTCACCCCCTTCATTACGGATTGGGTGCATCGCGAGCTCACAGGAGGATCCGTACACCTTACTCCATTCGCGCGCGCAACTCCGGGAGCAATCGATGTCGACCTGGAGCGTGCAATGGGTCATATCCGAACGCTTGCCACCCTCGGTCGTGCTGCGCGCGAGGACGCAGGCGTCAAGGTTCGCCAGCCGCTTGGCCGAATGATTTGCGTGGTGCCCCTCCATGTGAGCTCGAAGGGCGCCGGCACAATGTTGGAGGAACTAAGCCCCCTCCTGGCCGCAGAGCTCAACCTTAAGAAGATCCAATTCATCTCCAGCGCCGACGATCTAGTAACTTTAAAGGCTCGGCCGAATTTTCGGTCGCTCGGCAAGAAATTCGGAAAGGAGACCCCCCTCGCCGCCGAGGCGGTTCAGGCTTTGAGTAGCGAGGCACTGAGAGAATTCGAGACGGGTAAGCCCTTGTACGTTTCAATGGGCAATGAGTCGACGGAGCTTAGCGCCGAGGATCTTACGATCGTGCGCACGGCTTCGGGCGATATGGTGGTGAAGGAGGAAGGTGGCTATTTTGCCGCCCTCGATCCGGTTGTAACGCGTGAGCTCCGGCTCGAGGGAATCGCGCGAGAAATCGTGAGCCGCGTTCAGCGTTTGCGGAAAGAATTGGGTTTCGCAGTCAGCGATCGCATCACGCTTTTTGTTGGTGGTAGTGCGGAGATTCAGGAAGCAGTGACGGCCTTCCAGAAATGGATCGCCGCCGAAGTACTCGCGGTGAAGGTCATAGTCGGCGAGCGAATCGACGGAAAATACGCGACGCACACGTTCGACCTTGATGGGCAGAACGTGGAAGTCGCCTTGGAGAGGGTTGGTTAGAAATGGCAACAGCAGCGAGCAAAAAACCCAAGTCAATGACAAAAAAGAGTTTGCAACACTTTGAGAAGCGTCTCCTGGAAGAAAGGAAACGAGTCCTCAAGGAGCTCGGCCACTACGACGAGACTTTCGGATCCACGCCGCAGGGCGCCGACGGCGATCTGAGCGCATACTCATTCCACATGGCCGATCAGGGCACCGATGCGATGGAGCGCGAAAAAGCGTTTCTATTCGCCAGCCAGGAGGGCCGCTTCCTCTGGCACATAGACGAGGCGTTGCGACGGCTATATCGCAATCCGGAGCAGTTCGGAAAGTGCCACAATTGCGGGCGAGAGATCAGCTTCGAGCGTCTCGACGCGCTGCCGCACGCCAGGTATTGCATTGAGTGCAAGCAGCGCGAAGAAGATGGAAAGCGCCAAGCCTAACGCGCCCCTGTTCTGGGGGACTCTGATCGCGGTTGTTGCGCTCGATCTGGTTACCAAACTGACCGCCGCTGCGATGTTGGCTCCCCAGCACGTCCCGCATGAGATCCTTGGGAACCATCTGCGGCTGACACTCGTTTACAACCCGGGTGCGGCGTTCGGACTGAACCTCGGCATCTATTCGCGCTGGATATTCATGGCGCTCACGGCGGGCGCGCTCATAATTCTGGCGCGACTTTACCAGGCTACCCGACAGGGCGATCTTCTGCGCACAATAGCGCTAGGTCTCGTTTGCGGAGGCGCCGTCGGGAATCTCATCGACCGCGTGCGCTCAGCGACAGGTGTCGTGGACTTCATCGACGTCGGGGTGGGCGACCTGCGCTGGCCAACCTTCAACGTTGCTGACATGGCCGTGAGCGTTGGCGCATTTCTGCTTGCATGGGTCCTTTGGGGGGAAGAACGATCTTCTGGGCCCGTCGTGGCTGCCACTCCAGTTTCGGACACGCCCGCGGAGAGCTAACCTCTGAGCGACATCAAAGAGTTTTCGGTCGAGGCGGACAGCAATGTCCGCCTCGACCTCTTTATTGCCCACCACGCCGACTTGTCGCGTACTCAGGCGGCGACGCTGATAGCCCAAGGGCACGTAATGGTGAACGGTCGCCGTGAGAAAGCCAGCTACCGGCCTGAGAGGGGCGAAGTAGTACGCGTCGAGATCCCCAAAGTGCAGAAACGCATCGTCTCGGGCGAGGACATTCCGATCAGCGTCGTTTATGAGGACGAGTCCCTACTCGTCGTGGACAAGCCGGCCGGAATGGTCGTTCATCCTGCGCCCGGAAATTGGACCGGGACGCTGGTGAATGCGCTGTTGGGACGCGCTGGTGAGGACGGTCTGTCAATGGAGGGCGATCCTGAACGAGCTGGAATGGTTCATCGTCTCGACAAGGAGACGTCTGGACTTCTGATCGTGGCAAAAACCGACCGGGCGCACCGGCTTTTGAGCGCGGCAATCGCTTCGCGGCGGGTGGTACGTCGTTATGCACTCATGATCTGGGGTCACCTGTCTTCTGACACCCTCACGATCGACAAGCCAATTGCCCGCGATCCGCGAGACCGGAAGCGCATGGCAATCGTCAATAAGGGTCGGCCGGCCAAGACCGACCTCATACGCCTTGCTCGGTTCGATGCGGGGGATTTTCTTCGTGCCCATCTCCATTCCGGACGGACTCACCAAATCCGCGTTCATCTCGCGTCTATCGGCCATCCTGTCATGGGCGATGACGTGTATGGAGGGGGCGGAGGACGTCGTGTGGCCGGACTTCCTCCCAAACGGCACTTCCTGCACGCAGCCTGGCTCGCGTTCAAACATCCCGTGACCGGCGAGCCGCTCGATTTCCGTTCTCCGCTTCCGGCGGATTTGCGCCGCTCACTCTCCGTCATTGCGGGTGAGCATCGGCTGCCAGAGAACGTCGATCCGCTGACCGTTTTGCGATTCTATGAGTGATGCCCTCGCGCTTCCGCCGCCGCCCCCCGATCAGGTTGCCGAGGAAGAGCCGCATGTGCCGACTCGGCGGCTGCTGGTGTTCGACCTTGGCAGCAGCGCTTTCGCGTGCGACATGGACTCCTTTCGCGAGATCGTGCCGACACAGCCGATGACCCGGCTGCCGGGCGCTCCCGACACAGTTTGCGGCCTCATCAATCTTCGCGGAACGATCGTGACGGTCATCGATGGAGGTACCGCGCTCGGCAAACCCGCGTACTCACGTGCGGAAGGGCTGATTCTGCTGGTCGACTATTTCGACCGGTGGATCGGAATCGGCGTCGATGACGTTCGCGACCTTCATGACGTGCCAATCGATCAGTTCGCGACCGCGGATGGGACGGAGGTTCCACTTCCGGGAGCCGTAACTGGAGCAGTCGAAATCGAGGGGAAGCGAGTTCTTGTGCTCGACATCAAGACCGTAGTTCAGCAAGTCATCGGACAAGGGAGGTAGGGTGAGCAGTACCGTGTTGGTATGTGACGACGCCGTGTTCATGCGGACGATGGTAAGCGACATCTTGTCCCAGGCAGGGTTCACTGTGGTCGGAGAAGCAGAAAACGGCAAGCAAGCTGTCGAGAAATACAAGCAGCTGAAACCGGATCTGGTGACGATGGACATCATCATGCCGGAGATGGGCGGGATCGAGGCGGTGAAGCAGATCACCCAGATGGACCCTGCCGCTCGGATCCTCATGTGCAGCGCGATGGGACAGCAGGCCCTCGTTCAGGAAGCGCTTCAAGCCGGGGCACGCGATTTCGTGGTCAAGCCCTTCCAGCCCAGCCGCGTTCTCGAAGCGGTGCAGCGGGTACTCGCCTAGGTGGATACCGGGCGCTACGCGAAGCTTTTTCTCTCCGAGAGTCGCGAACACCTCACGGAGATCAATAGCGCGCTCCTCGAACTGGAGCGTGGCGGAAGCGATACCGCCATTGCCCGTCTATTCCGCTCGGTTCACACCATGAAGGGTATGGGAGCCGCGATGGGTTACACCTCCGTCGGCGAGCTTTCTCACGAGCTCGAGAGTCTCCTCGACAAGGTCAGAAATGGTACGATCGCTGTGACGCGGCCGATAATCGACACGCTGTTCGCCAGCGTTGACGCTCTCGAGCAAGCGGTGGACTTGGCAACCGCTTCGACGCCGCAACAACTCGACGTGAAAGCCATCATCGCGCGCATCCAGCAGGCAGCGAGCGAGGAGACTCCACAGACTTTCACGTCCGAGTTTGCCATCACGACGCCCGACAAGAGGGAACCAGCTTCATCACCCGGATCGCCTCAGAAAGCCCCGCGCCACATCCGCGTGGATTCCAAGCGCCTCGACACTTTGATGACCGTCGTGGGCGAGCTGGTAATTGCGCGCGATCGCATCGCGAAGATCGCCGAGCAGATCGGCGACCAATCGCTGCTCGAGGCGACGCTGCGCGCGTCTCAGATTCTGGCGAACCTCCAGAACGAGATCATGACGAGCCGGATGGTTCCCGTCTGGCAGGTCTTCGAGCGCTTTCCGCGCGTTGTACGTGATACAGCGCGCGCCCTTGGAAAGGAAGTCGAATTCAAGATCGAGGGCCGGGAGATCGAGCTCGATCGATCGATGCTTGATGAGATGGGCGAGCCGGTGCTGCACCTATTGCGGAATTCGCTCGATCACGGCATCGAGACACCCGGCGAGCGTGAAAGAGCCGGCAAGCCGCGTATCGCAACTCTGATTCTCACGGCGGAGCGTGACCGCGCGACAGTTCTCATTCGAGTGACAGATGACGGCCGGGGAATCGACCAGTCGCGAGTGCTGCCGCGGGCAAAGAAGCTTGGTCTCGTCGACCAGGACACGACAACGCTCTCCGAGCAAGAGCTCGTCGCCATCATATCACGACCGGGGTTCTCAACCGCCGAGAAAGTCACCGAGATCTCGGGACGTGGCGTCGGCTTCGATATCGTCGCCAATCGCGTGCGCGCCCTGGGGGGCTCACTCGAGGTGCATACCGACGCTGGTCTCGGTACGAGCGTCAGCATGCGTCTTCCTCTCACGCTTGCGATATCGCGGGCTCTGTTGGCGAAGGTCGATCAGGAAGTTTATGCCATCCCTCTGACGCACGTACTCGAAACTTTCAGCCTCTCGCAACCAATGCTGTTCGAGTCAAAGGGAAGGCAGGTCGTCGCCATCCGCGACGATTTGTTTCCAGCGATCTGGCTTAGAGAGCGCGTCGGGCTGCCGGATCCGCCCAACGCGGCTAGCGGCCAGGTAGTCCTCGTCGAGCTCGCGGAACGGCGCGCAGCACTCATCGTAGACGAGTTCGTTGGTCAGCAGGAGATCGTCGTCAAGCAATTCGACGGCGTGAACGGCAGCAAGACTCTCTTCAGCGGCGCGACCATTCTTGGCGATGGATCGCCTGCGCTCATCGTGGACGCCTCCAGTCTCCTCTGACATGATTAATCCCCGCAACACGCCAGCCGGCGAGAGCAGCACGACTCTACTCAGCATTGCGCGTCTCGACGCGCTGCGCGAGGTGGCCAACATCGGCGCGGGTCACGCGGCGACCGCCCTTTCTACGCTGACCGCAACTCGAATCATGATCAGCGTCCCGATGGTCAACATCGTTCCGCCTGGTGATTTTGTGCCCGAGATCGCCCCTGGAGTCGAGATCGTCGCGGTCCAGATGGCGATGAGCGGAGACATTAGCGGTCAGACTGTTTTCCTGCTCGCGATACCGGCGGGGCTCAGATTGGCGGAGCGGATGCTGCGGCGAAAGCGGGGCACTTCCCCGAATCTTGGTCAGCTCGAACAATCCGCACTGAACGAAGCGGGCAACATTCTCGCCGGCGCTTATCTGACCGCGCTCAGTGAATTCCTCGACATGCGTCTAATGCTCTCGCCCCCGCATCTTCACACTGGAGACACCGGTGAGGCCCTTCGTACGCTCGGTGATCACGCGCCGCGTGTCGACTCGCCGATTCTTTGCGTGGAAACAGAATTCTTTCTCGAGGAGCCGACAGAGAGCCTGCACGGGTTCTTCCTCCTCGTTCCCGACCCGCAGGCATTCGACGCCATCTTTCGCGCGGTGCGCGTAGAGTAGCCCATGAGCGCTGCGGCAACTGCCCGCCCGTCGGCAGCCGCGCACGGCGGTGAGATTGATATTCTGCGATCGTTCGCCCGCCGAATCGATCCGTCCGACGCGGGCGCATACAACAACCTCGGCGTACTCTACTTTCGGAAGGGCCTGACCGACGAGGCAATCGTCTCGTTCTCGCGGGCGCTCGCGCTCGACGAGCGCATGGGCGTTGCGCGGCGCAATCTCGAGATCGCATACGGCGAGAGTGGCATCGTCGAGCGACGGCTTCAGGAGCTGGAACAGCGGCTAAGAAGCAACCCGGACGATCTCGAGGCGCTCGTTCAGAGCGGGATCGCCGAGAAAACCGCCGGCCGTTTGGAACGCGCCCACACTCTTTTCCACCGTGCAATCGAGCTCGATCCGGACAGCTCGGTTCTGCATTTCCTGCTGGCCGAAACTCTTTACAACCGTGGTCTGCACGAAGAGGCGATGCGCTCGGTGCGCCGGTCGATCGAGCTCAATCCAGAGAATCCCGACGCGCTTTATCTGATCGGTTTCATACTCGGAGACCTCGGTCGGAGTGAGGAAGCGGCGGAAGCGAATCGGCGAGCTGTGATGCTGAATCCGACGCTGGTGAGGGCTCAGGCGAATCTTTCGCTGGAGACGTATCGTCACGAGGCTACCCCGAGTCAACAGCAGCGGACGCCCGCCGGCGCGCACATTACACTCGGTCGCGCTCTCCGACAGAAGGGCTATTTCCAGGAAGCGCTTCGCGAATACGAGAAGGCAATCGAGGGCGCCGAAGCAAACGCGGAAGTGTTGCACGCGATGCTGGAGCTGTACCTGTTGCAGCGCAACACCGGCGCTGCGATCGCCACGGCCGATCGATTTGCTCGCGAGTTTTCACCGACTGCGAAAACGTGGAACGGACGCGGAGTCGCGCTGCAACTCGAAGGAAGACACGCGGAGGCAGAGGAGAGCTACACGCGGGCATTGGAGATCGACTCGAGTTATCCGTTCGCGCACAACAACCTCGGCGTCCTCCTCTGGCATAAAAACGACACCAAGGCCGCGATCAATTCCTTCAGGCGCGCGCTGCAGTCGCCCACCCCGCCGGTCGAAGCGCGCCTGAACCTGGCGCTCGGATTATTCAAAAGAAAACACACCGAGCTCTCACTCGAAGCATATCGGCAGGTGCTGAACACGGCGCCCGAGCATCCCGTCGCCTGGAACGGCATTGGGCTCATTCTCGTCGAGCTGGAAAAGTATGCCGATGCGCGAAATGCGTTCGCCCGCGCGATTCAGGCGAATCCTGATTTCGCGGAAGCTCACTACAACATGAGCTTCACACTCTCAAATCTGGGTGACTTCGCGGCAGCGCTGCGCGAGACGAAGCGCGCGCTGGCGCTGGATCCGATGTACACGCCGCAAAAGCTCGAGCTCGCGATAGAGCTGCCGAACGAGGAGATCAGGCTGACGGTCGCTCCGCCGATCACCGAGTCAGCCGAAACGGTAGAGCACGTTGCGGACTTCCACTTCGATCCCGCAATCATCGCGGAGCTATTCGCCGAGAAACCGGTGCGTCGGCTAACGCCGGCGGCGCAAGGCGCGATGGCGGGATTCTCGCTGGCCCGCGACCTGATCACAAAAGGCCTGTACGACCGCGCTCAGGCCGAAATCGCGCGCGTTCTAGCGCGGGGTGGAGACAAGATCCTCGGACTCGTACTGGCCGGCGACGGATTTGCCGCCCAGGGGCTTCATGGCGAGGCCCTCGAGCGGTACCGGAGTGCTCTCCAGCTGGAGGAAACCAACCCTTACGCCAGGCAAGGCATCGCCCGCTCGCTCCTCGCTCTCGGACGTCCGGACGAAGCGCGACCGCACGCAGAGACTCTGGTTGAGGCTGGCAGCACCGATGTGAACCTGCTTCTGCTAGCAGCGGAAGCGCGGGTGGCATCCTTCGACAAACCTGGCGCCCGCGAAATTCTGCTCGGGCTGAAAAAGAGCGAAGCGCGCAACGCGAACGTCCTCAAGCGAGTCGGCGATCTTTACGCAGCTCTCGGCGATTCGAGCGAAGCGATCGCCGCATATCGCGCCAGTCTCGGAATAGACGAGCGTCAGACAGAGACGCGGATCTCGCTTGGACGGCTTCTGGCGAAGGCGGGCGACGATCCCGGCGCGATCAGAGAACTGGAAACTGTTTTGGTCACCGCGCCGAATCACGACGCAGCCGTTGTCGAGCTCGTTGGACCCTACCGCCGCACTGGCCGTTCACGAAGCGCACTGCCACGCATCGTTGCGCTGATCCGCCGTGACGTATACCACTTCGCTGCTCTGATCGCGCTCGGCGAGATCCTCATCGATCTCGCTCGCGAAAGCGATGCGCTGCGAGCGTTCGAGCGTGTCTTGCGTTTCGACCCGAATCATTCCGAAGCGCTTCGCTACCGCAGACTGCTGCTGAGAGGGCGGATCTGATGGCGATCGAAGGGCCACTGCGCGAGCTCGGCATTCACGACGTTTTCCAGCTCCTCGACTTGAGCCGGAAGACTGGAACTCTTCGCATTACGTCGCCGGAGCGAAACAACGAAGGCAGCGTGTACTTCGATGCGGGAACGATCGTGGCGGCGACTATGAAGAGCAACCCGCACCTGCTCGGCACGATTCTCGAGCGCTCGGGTAAGGCGACGCCGGCGGATCTGGCCCGCGCTACCGCCATGCAGCGCGCTGGTGACAAGCGCAGAGTCGGCGAGATCCTCGTCGCGCATGGCATTGTGACACCGCGAGACATCGATCGCTTCATGCGGCAGCAGATCGAGACAGTGGTGTTCGATCTGATGTCGTGGTCCGAAGGATTCTTCTCGTTTACCGAAGAACCGCCTCGCCCAATTCGAAAGGACATCGCCGTCCGAGTCAGTACCGAGTCGCTGTTGATGGAAGGAGCGCGACGCATCGACGAGTGGTCGCGCATGGCGGACAAGATTCCCGATGCGCGCGTCATTCCTCGACTTGCCCCACTCGACGATGGGCCGGAGTCGTTCATCGATCTGCTGCCCCGAGAATGGGAGGTTCTGTCCGTCATCGATGGCGAGAGGAATCTGCACGAGATCGCCAAGCGGCTGGTGCTTCCCGAGTTCGAGGTTGCGAAGATCATCTACGGAATGCTCAGCACCAGTCTGATCGAGATCACCCCCCAGGAACACGATGCAGCAAATGTCTGAGGCAGCACGGATGTTGTTCGCCACGGCCATCGGCGATGCGGAGCAGACCGCGTTGCTGCTCGACTCGTCGGGCACGGCGCTCGCCGGGAGCTACATCGACCAGCGCGGTCGCGACATCTCAAGCGAAATTGGCTCGGCGCTAAGCGGTGTCAGCACCGAAGTGTCCAGATCAATGAGACTCTTGACCATTGGGGGCTGGACTGCGGTGGTGGTGGAGACGGATGCCGCGACGATCGCTCTTGCTCCCGCCGCGGACGACGCGGTCGTGCTGCTTGCTTCGTCGCTCAGCGTTCCGCTCGGTCTCGTTCGCCGCGTCCTTTCACGTTCCGTCGCATTGGCGATTAACTGGATGCGGGAGCGCACATGAAGGCGCTCGGTCAGGTCGTTGCCACGCTTTCTCACATCCCCGGCGTGATCGCGGCGATGGTCGTCGGCGCATCCGACGGGCTGATCGTCGAGACGAGCCCACTAATGGGCGGGGCCGCGGGAGCCGTTGACCCCCGGAAGCATACCGCTGCGCTCGGCGCCTATCTTTATTCGAAGGTGATCCGCGCGTCGGACGCCGCTCGGCTTGGCACTCCCGCTTTCATGCGCCTCGAGGCCGAGAAAGGTCATATCTGCGTCGTGGGCGCTCGCGACGTGGTACTCGTCACGATCGTCACTCCTGACGCCAACCTGGGACGAGTGAGACTCGACATGATGAACGCAGCCCGAGGCAATCATGAGTGATCCGACTGTAGCGGAAGCCTGGGTCGCAGCTCCGCTCAGACGACTGATGGAGGACGCACGCCTCATCTCGGGCGTTCTGCTTTATCCAACTGGCAGAGCGGTGGGACAGTTCGGGTTCTCGAACGCGGCCGACGTGATGTCGATCTGTGCGCTCACGTCAGCGATCAACGCATCGGCGCGTGAGCTCGGCCGCCAGCTCGATGGCAAACCCTTCTACGAGATGCATCATGCCGGCGCGGACAGACAGGTATTCATGGCTCGCGCTGCTGCTGGTGGTCAGGAGCTCTTGTTCGTCGGGGTCTTCGACCGCGAAAGCTCGCTCGGGGTGGTAGAGATCTACTTCGCAGAATTCCAGAAAGCGCTGGAGAACCTGCGCCCTCAAAAACAGGTTTCGGGCACTGGTCCCTCTGGTGATTTCGAGGGCGAGCTGAATCGCAGCCTCGACGCCCTCTTCGGGCCGATAGGGAAGCGTTAGGATGTCCGTCGTTAACTACGGCACGCGCGAGATCACGTGCAAGATCGTGTACTACGGGCCGGGACGGTCGGGCAAGACGACCAACCTGCAGCACGTGTACTCGCAATTGCCGGAGGAGAGAAAGGGAAAGATGGTCTCGCTGGCGACCGAGACCGATCGCACTCTCTTTTTCGATTTTCTTCCGCTCGACCTGGGAACGATCTCCGGATTCGCGACGCGGTTTCAGTTGTACACCGTTCCGGGCCAGGTTTATTACGCTGCCACACGCAAGCTCGTGCTGCAGGGCGTCGATGGAGTCGTGTTCGTTGCCGACAGCCAGTCGCGTCAGCTGGAAGAGAACATCGAGAGTCTACAGGACCTACACTCGAATCTGGCCGAAGAGGGTTTCGATCCGCGTACGCTGCCGCTGGTGATGCAGTACAACAAACGCGACCTGCCGGCGGGAGAGATCAGCTCGGTCGAGGAGCTGGACGAGACGCTCAACTTTCGCGGCGTTCCGCATTTCTCGGCGAGCGCAATCAATGGCGGAGGCGTCTTCGAGACGCTCCGCAGCATTGCGTCGCTGGTATTGTCGCGACTGAGCGCGCCGGCGGCCAAGGAATCCTGATTCGTGGCGACCGAGCCGAAGAAGGAGGCAACGGAGGAGGAGGAGGGCGGCGAGTTCGCCGAATTCCTGGCTGATGTCAGCCAGGAAATTGCGCAGCGTGTCGAATCGCTTGGTGCCGGGGCCAAGCCACGCGCGGAAGAGAAGAAGAAGACGCCGGTTGCGGCGGACGCCGGGCTCATCGCGGAGTGGCCAAACATCGCCGACCGCATAATCGAGGAAATGCGCTAATGGCTATCAAGGGTAGCCTCAAAGAAGCGAGTCTCCCCGACGTTCTGCAGCTGCTATCAATGGGAAAAAAGACTGGCTGTCTGGGTCTTTCCTTTCACGACAGCTTTGGCTCGATCTACTTCGACAGCGGACGGATCTGTCACGCCGGAATAGTCAACAGGCCACTCGACACAGAAAACGCTGTTTATACGCTGTTCACCTGGACGAGCGGAACTTTCAACTTTGAGCCCGGCGTCGAGCCCGAGGACGGCGCAGAGCGAGTCTCCGTTGATCCGCAGTCGCTGCTGCTCGAAGGAGCGCGCAGGGTCGACGAATGGTCACTCATCGAGAAGAAGATCCCGAGCTTCGACGTGGTGTTCAGCCTTGACCGGTCGCGACTGATGTTGAATCGCGACCCCCTTTCGCCGGAACAGGAAGCCATGCTTCCGCTGATCGACGGTCACCGCGACATCAACGGATTGATTCGAGACTCCGGACTCGGTGAGTTCGAGGTCGGCAAAGCGCTCTACGGATTGCTGAACGCGTCTTTTCTGCTTCCTGTCGGAAGGAAGCGTACTACGCCAACACTCCCGCGAAACGCGAGTCCGCTCGAGCGCCGTGAGCTGGCAAGCGCGTTGTACCGAGCAGGAATGCACGACGAAGCGTTGCGCGAATTTCGCGCGCTCGTTGAAGAAGCTGCGGACCCCGTCGCGTCGTTCCACCTTGGCCTCATCGCCCTGCGGCAAAAAGAATGGACCTCGGCTGTGAACGCATTCATGACTGCCGCACCGAACGCTTCGAGCAAGACAACCCTGCTTCATAATCTCGCGCTCGCCTACGAACAGCTGGGACAGCTGGAGAAGGCACGGCTGGTGATCGAGCGGGCCCTCAGCTCTGGAGGCGGTGAGGACCCCCTCATCCAATTGGAGGCCGCCGTGGTCGCAATGCGTCTGGGCGACTACCAGGCCGCGAAGGTGCGCCTGAGCGAAGCGCGAAGCCTGTGGACGTCGAGTGCACCTCCGGCGGTGTGGTTCCATTACGCCGCCCAGGTGGCAGCGCTGACCGATGACGCCGACCGAGAGATGCTCCTGCTAGCGGCTGCAACAGAGTCTCATCCTGAATCAGCCGTTCTGCTCAATAATCTCGCCACAGCACACCTCAAGCGCGGGGATTACGCCAGCGCACGGGATGCGGCGGAAAAAGGACTCGCGCTTGCGCCCGAGCTTCCGCAGCTCCGACGCAACTTGTCTGCGGCGCTCGAAGGCGTTTCGCGCGCGGACAGAAGCGCGCGAGCGCAGAATCGCTCCTGACACCGAGCCAAAATTGATACAGGGAGACGACGCCGATTTCCGGGCGCTGATGGAAAAGATCACCCGCGATCGGGGATTCCGCTGCGCGAGCTACAAGGACAAGTGCTTGCGGCGGCGCATCGCCGTCCGGATGCGGGCAAAGGGGGCGTTCACGCCCAGTGAGTACGCGGGTGTTCTCGACACCGACCCGCGAGAGTATGAACGGTTACTTCGATCGCTGACCGTCAACGTCACGAAGTTCTTTCGGAACTGGGACACTTACTCGGCGATCGAAAGCAAAGTCATTCCCGCATTGTGGCAGCTCCCTGACCGCGAGCTCCGCGTTTGGAGCGCGGGCTGCTCGTCGGGAGAGGAGCCTTACTCGATCGGCATCTTGTTGCATAAATACGCAGCAGAGACCAGGGAGCCGGCGCGGCTCGAGTCTGTCACGATTGTAGGCACTGACATCGATGGTGACCGCCTCGGAGAGGCCGAGCGCGCCTTCTACGCAGAATCCGCGCTCGGCGATACGCCAGCCGCGCTGCGCGAGCGGTATTTTCCTCAAGTCGCAGGGCTTCATACGATGCTGCCCGAGGTCAAGCGGCTGGTGAGCTTCGAGTGCAACGATCTCCTGAGTCATCAGGCTCCGCTGGAGGATGTCCACCTTCTCCTCTGTCGCAACGTCATCATCTACTTTGAGCGCGAAGCGCAGGACGCGCTTTTCGCCGAGTTTCACCGCGTTCTGGCACCGGGCGGATTCCTGGTTCTCGGGAAAGTCGAGACGCTGCTCGGTGAGGCGCGAGGTCTGTTTGCTGCGGTGAATGCGCGTGAGCGCATTTTCCGGAAGGTGTAGCGGTTAGTGGCTGCGGCGAACGAAAAGGCTGCGACCGTTCTGGTTGTCGACGACAGCGCGTTCATGCGGAAGCTGATAGCGGAGCTGGTCGAGTCGACCGGCGCGTTTCGCGTGGTTGCGACTGCTGGCGATGGAATTGAGGCGCTGCAGAAAATCCGCGCAGTCAAACCGGACATCGTGACGCTCGACATCGAAATGCCGAGGCTCAACGGCTTGCAAACCCTCGAGCAGATCATGGCCGAGATGCCGCGTCCAGTCGTGATGCTGAGCGCGGCCGGTTCTGAGCTCGGAAACGAGATGACTTTGCGCGCGTTGGAGCGCGGGGCTCTCGAGTTCGTGAGAAAACCGTCGGGGCCGGTCAGCATCGATCTTTCAACGGTGCGCGAGCAGCTAATGTCAGCGCTGGAAGCAGCGCGGGCGATGAACATGGGAGGAATGCGGACGCCGACGCCAACCGCGTCCGCTTCTGCAGCTGACGCGCCGGCCAGAAAGTCGCCCGGTGCGGCA
>DASWCI010000135.1:0-8903 GCA_036390195.1 Gemmatimonadaceae bacterium | reverse complement strand
TCGGTGGCGCCGGGGGTGCGTCGGCCCTGCCCCCTTTGGGTTCGCGAAGTCGTTGCAGCTCGTCTCGGCACAGTGCCGCCAATATAACGCCGGATTGACCCGTTCCCCCGCTGCCTGCTGCCGAGAAAAGCCATCCACCCGGCGTAGCTTCCCCTTTCCGTAAAGCCGAGAAAAGCCATCCGGCCAGCGTAGCTCCTTGCGCCTCGTCCCTGGCCAGCGTTATGCTAGGGCCGAGATTTGTATACAATTACGCATCCAAATCTGGAGGCGCTATGTCGCTCTTCGTTCGGAAGGACCTCGGATTACTGCTGGCCGAGGCTGACTCGGGAACCCTGCGTCGCGAGCTTGGACCGCTGGCTCTCGTTACCCTCGGAATCGGAGCCGTCATCGGAGCTGGAATCTTCGTCCTCACCGGCAATGTCGCCTCCCAGAACGCCGGCCCGGCGCTAACTCTCTCGATGGTCCTCGCCGGATTTGCCTGCGCATTTGCCGGTCTCTGCTACGCCGAGCTGGCGAGCATGATCCCGGTCGCCGGGAGCGCCTACACCTACGCGTATGCAACCATGGGTGAGCTGGTCGCCTGGATCATCGGCTGGGATCTCGTCCTCGAGTATTCGCTCAGCTCTTCGACTGTGGCAGTCGGATGGTCCGCTTATGCCGTCACCCTTTTGAGCGAAATGGGAATCACGTTCCCGCCCCGCCTCACCGGCGCACCCGGAACTCACGTATGCCTTCCAGATGGAACTCACGTTACCGCCCTGTTCAATCTTCCGGCAATCCTGATCTGCCTCGCGCTTACATGGCTGCTCGTGATCGGCATTCGAGAATCGGCTCGGGTGAACACGACGATCGTAATCATCAAGGTTGCAGTGCTCGTTCTCTTCGTCGCGATTGGCGTGCAATACATCAACCCGGCGAATCTCCATCCCTTCATTCCCCCGAACACCGGCACATTCGGGTCGTTTGGCTGGAGCGGAATCCTGCGCGGCGCCGGAGTGATTTTCTTCGCCTACATTGGGTTCGACGCTGTCTCGACCGCTTCGCAGGAAGCAAGAAATCCCGGACGGGACATCCCAATCGGAATTCTCGTGTCCCTAGCGATCTGCACTGTCATCTACATCGCCGTCGGACTCGTAATGACCGGACTGGTGTCCTACCCCAGACTCGGCGTTCCTTCACCCATCGCCTTGGCGGTCCAAGCAACGGGACTCAAATGGCTCGCCCCAATTATCAACATCGGAGCGATTTGCGGAATATCCAGCGTCATTCTCGTGAACATGCTGGCGCAGTCCCGGATTTTTTATTCGATGAGCCGCGACGGATTACTGCCGCCGCTCTTCGCCAAGCTCCATCCTCGCTACCGCACGCCGCACGTGACGACTGCAATCACTGGCTGCGTCGTAGCCATCGCTTCCGGTTTGTTTCCCATTGGAGTCCTCGGTCAGCTCGTGAGCATGGGAACCCTTCTCGCGTTCTCGATCGTGTGCACGGGTGTGCTGATCCTGCGCAAGACTTCACCGGAAACTCCGCGGCCATTCAGGACTCCGGGCATGCCCTGGGTTCCCGTAGTCGGAACCCTGATCTGCCTTTACCTGATGTCCGGTCTCCCGCTGCCGACCTGGATCCGATTGTTCGTCTGGTTGGCGATTGGACTGACGATCTACTTCGGCTACGGAAGAATTCGCGCAGCCACCGTCCGTGGCCAGCCAATAGCCGACGCCGCCTAACGGGAATGGCACGAGAAACGGATGGTCATCCGATGTCGCACCATTCGCTTGTGACAGCGGCCAAACTCTCGTATGCTGGTGAAGATTCCCGAACCGACCATCCAGTGGAGCTCACCCCTCAACATACGGCGGAGACGCGACGTCTCGGCATTCGGACGTGGCAGTCCGTCCGGCCCGAATTAGCGTCCAAACTTTCGGACGCACGCCTGCAGCTGCACTACGCAGCACAGTTCGCTACCGCCGCCGGTATTTCGTTCCTTCCGCCGGAACTGGATGACAGCCACACGAGTCTCGAGTGGCTTCCTGAGTTCGCCGGTTTGTTTTCACGTCTCATTCCAGCAAAGAAGCCATTCCGCGTTGGTGTCCGTTTCGCCGAGCTTGCGCTGCTGGTAGTTCCCGAGCCACGCACCACGATCGCGGAGTCCCGATTGAACCGCTGCACCATCGCCGAGACCGCCGACTGGCTCCGCTCCCAGATTGAGCCTCAGGGCGCGGATCCCGAGCGCTACACGCTCAGGCGCCACTACGAGATTCCTTACCACCCCCTGGCGAGCGGCGGTGCCTTCGACATCAGCGAGCGAGCTCAGTTCGAGGAGATGTCAAAATGGTTTAGCAACGGCGCGGTAATTCTGAGCGATCTGGTACGCTCGACGTCCGGCGCTAGCGAAGTGCGTTGCTGGCCACATCATTTCGATATCGGCACGCTCATCGAGCTGTCGCCCGATCGCGCAATCGGTGTAGGACTCGAGCCCGGCGACACCGATTACAGCGAGCCTTACTTCTACGTCAATATGAGTCCCACGCCGACCGCGGCAGAAGTTCGATCGCGACCACTGTCCGGAAACGGGACCTGGCACACGAACGGCTGGATCGGTGCCATTCTTCCAGGATCCCGACTCGGCGCTCCCGCGACGCAAGAACCGCAGGTTCGCGAGTTTCTCAAGTCAGCTACATCGATCGCGCGCGAGGTCATCGCTCGAAACTAGGCCGACGGCGTCCTCATCAACACATCGTTGACCATGGGCAAGCCCGAAATTTCTCCGGCATCCACACCGATGTCCTCCATCACGAGGTGATGCGCCTTACGTCCTCCGCGCTCCATCGTGTGCGGTGCTTCTTCGTGATCGAGTAGCAGCTGCGCCATATCGACGGCGCGATTCACCAGCGCTCTCGCGCCGTCACGCAGCTCCCTACTGTGCTTCACGACTTCGATGTTCCGCTCCATGTCCTCGGCGGTCCATCCGCGCGAGTGCGCGATGTAAGGAAACTGCGGAAAGTTGCAGCCAATCTCGCCGAAGAAGCCAAGCATCTGACCCGCCACCGCCTGGATATTATCCTGGCCGCCGGTGATGATGAAAATCGACACCTTGTTCCGCATCAGAATGCGATTCGCGATCGTGATCTGGTTCTGGATACAGTTCATGCGCTCGACCATCCGATAATAGAGCGAGCTGGCGTTCCCCCAGCGTATCGGCGTCGCGACCAGGATTACGTCGGCCCAGTGAACGACCGCTTCGTAGACGACATCCATCCGGTCCGTCGAGTCCATCTGCGTGATCGAGCAGGGCCAGGTGCATGCGTGCGCGCTCTTCGAGTAGTAACCGGCACACGGACGGAAATTCAGAGCAGCCAGACGAATGAGTTTGGTCTCCACGCCCAGTTCCACGGCATGCCGCATTGCGACGTCGAGCAGCGCATCTGAGGTTGAGTAGCGCGGATTCATTACGTCCATGTTCGTCGTCGAGATGCCAGCGAGTCTGATGTTGCCCGGCACGCGCTCGATTTTCCTCGCCAGCGGATGCGGTGGGTGCGGCCCTCGCATTCGCTTGGACACTGGCTCGGCCGAAACGAAGAGACGATCTCCCTCGATTCTTATGTCGTAGGTCGGGAGCGCGTCGGCCTCGAAGCCAGGCTCACCCTTTCCGGTGCGACAGTGATACCTCCACTGGTGCCATGGACAGACAACGTACTCGCCTTCGACCCGACCTTCGCCGACGGGACCACCTGCGTGATTGCAGACGCCCGACAGGGCACCGAATTCTCCGTTGACGTAAGTGATCGCCAGCTTGGTCGTACCGATCCTGGCCGGAGTTATCGGGCTAGACTTGAACCTCTCAACCGGGCCGAGGTCGAGCCATTCGGGTGACGGCATCTGATTCCCCCATCGTGTGATCTCGCGGATGCCCGCCGCTGGCCTGCTGGTGACTTATCGAGTCCGGGCGGGTGCATTTTCGGGCGGAGTAATTATGGCATCCGGACTTTCAGTTCGCCTTCGCCAGAATCTTCTCCGCCGGTGGGCCGGAGTTACGAGCTGCTCCACGATCGCAAGAAAACCGTCGACGGCGAGAGCGAGTGCCGCGGCCGGCAAGGCACCGGAAAGAATCATCCGGGTATCGGCGAGAGCCAGACCCGCAACTATTGGCTCTCCCAGACCTCCAGCTCCGATAAACGCGGCGAGAGTTGCCGCCCCCACGGTAATAACCGCGGCGGTACGAATCCCGGCCATGATTACCGGTGCGGCGAGGGGAAGACGCACCCACATCAAACGTTGCGCTGGCGTGGTGCCAAGCGCTTCGGCGGCAGCGACGGCGTCAGGATCCGCATCACGCACTCCGGTATATGTTCCGCGAGCGATCGGATATAGAGCGTACAGCCAGAGCGCCACCAGCGCCGGCACGACACCGACACCAAGAAGCGGGATCATGAACGCGAGCAGCGCGATACTTGGAATGGTCTGAAGGACTCCGAGCGCGCCAATCGTCGGCTCCGCAATGTGTCGGGCACGTTCCAGCCCAAGTCCGAGTGGAACAGCAACGATCACGGCGGCAAAGAGGGCGAGGGCGACGAGCATCAGATGCCGTAACGTGAGCGCGGCAAGGTTCGACCTCCGATCCCACAGATACCGCCAGAATCCCGAATTCCGAGTTGAGGGCGCCCCTTCCGAGCGGCTGACAGCGCCAACGAGGCCGAGCTCAGACAACTCGTCGCTCGCCACGCGACGTACATCTTCGCCATCGACCTCGACGCGCCGATTGAGCTGACGCATCGTCTTCTCATCGAGACGACCACTCAGGAGTGTGAGCGCGCCGATTGCACCAGGAACCTGACTGTCGAGTCGACTGGAAACGAGAGCAGCAGCTTCGTACGGCGGGAAGAAGTGCTTGTCGTCGATGAGTGTGACGAGGTCGTAGCGAGCAAGCAGCCCGTCCGTCGAATAACCATCGATGACATCGACCGCGCCCGATACCAGCGCCTGGTATTTCACCGCCGGCGCTAGCGGCCTTACCGCGCGCGGTTTCAAGCCATACACGCGTGAAAGACCAACCAATCCGTCACTTCTTCCGATGAAATCCGCAGTGAAGCCGGCAGTGAGGTGCGGACTCTCGCGTGCGAGGTCGCTCAGTGTGCGCAAGTGGTAGCGGTTTGCCGTCGCATGCGTCACTGCAATCGCATAGGTGTTCTGAAAGCCGAGTGGCGGGAGCCACCGCACGTGGTAGAGCTCCCAAAACCGACGCGACACGTGAGCGAATACTGCGCGCGGGTCTGCTGCGACCGAGTCGGGCAACGTATCGTGGAGGATCGCGATCAACCCGGTTCCCGTGTACTCGGGGTAGGCATCGATTGCGCTGGTACGAAGAGCACCGAACGCGATTTCGGTCGCGCCGAGCCCGGGCCTCCGCTCCACTGTGAAGCCACGCAATTCGAGGAGCTGGGAAAACATTTCTGCCAGCAGATACGATTCACCAAAAGGCTTGGACGCGACGACTACCGGTCGTTTCTGCTCCTGACCGTGAAGACCGGCGGACATTACGCTCCCGGCAGTTATCGCGGCGAACAAAATCGATTTGCGCAATTCCAATCTCACGAGCGGAGAGCCTCGAGTCCTGCCCGCGCGCGCTCGATCAGGCGCGCGACGTATTCGGTGGCCGGTGCGCGAATCAGCTCCTGCATCCTTCCGCGCTGTTCGATCCTCCCCTTCCTCATCACGACAACTTCTTCCGCCAGCCGACCTGCTTCAGCCAAGTCGTGCGTCACCAGCAGCGTTGTAACCGTGAGGTCTCGTCGAAGATGGTCAAAGCTTTCCTGAAGCTCGGCCCGGGAAATTGCGTCGAGCGCTCCGAACGGCTCGTCGAGTAGAATGACGCCGGGCCGAGCAGCAATGCTTCGCGCCAGCGCAACGCGTTGCCGCTGGCCACCCGACAGCTCGTGAGGAAACCGAGAGCCAAAGTGCGCGGACGGCAGACCGACGAGCTCGAGCGCTTGTCTCGCTACAGCTACGGAATCGGGCATCTGCTGCAGCGTCGGCACGAGCGCGACGTTGCGCAGCACTCGCCAGTGTGGAAGGAGCCCGCCATGTTGCTGCACGTATCCGATTCCGCGACGCAGCAATACCGGCGACTGCGTTCTAACATCATTGTCGCCGACCACAACCTGACCACGCTCCGGCTCGACCAGGCGATTGAAGCAGCGCAGCAGCGTCGTCTTCCCCGATCCGCTCTCTCCTACGAGCGCGGTTGCATGCCCCGCCGGAACATCGATTGTCACATCATCCAGCGCGATCACGTTGCCAAAGCGATGCGAGACGTTGCGCGCAGCGAGAGCGGTTGGCATGCACTTAACAGTGATAGCGGGGGGTTCGAACCGCTATCGGGCTGCTTCGAGCGACTCCCTATTAACAACCGGGCGATGCCACCCCATCACATCGATGATCACGAGATAGACGAGCGCCAGCGCCATGAACATGAGCTGTGGCCGCGGCAGGAGTGTGTGAACCCCCAGCCAGATTATCAACTCATATATCGCGATGAATGCTGAGGTGCACACCCATGGCTGACGTACAAAACGTCGCAGGAAGTAGTAGATCAGTCCGCCTAATGTACCGAAGACGGTCCCCGCGAATAGAACGGTCAGAGTCCCCTGGATCGTGAACACAAGAATAGCCCGATTTTCCATGTGAGCGATCAATCGCATCAGCAGGCGCCCGCCAACGCCAAGCACGACGAGACCCACGAGCGTGCCGCGTAGTAACCAGGTTCTCAGCTCCATGAGTCACCTCCGCTAAACGAGCAATACGAACTTGCGCTCGAAGCGTTTCGGCGTATCTGTTCGGTGATCGTTCCGTGTACGCACCAATTACAGGAATTCATATGAGTCCCACCACCATCAAGTTGCGCCGCCTCGGCTCGCAAGGTCTGCAGTCCTCCACAATTGGGCTTGGCTGTATGGGCATGTCCGACTTCTACGGGCCGAGCAACGAGCAGCAGTCAATTGCCACGATTCATCGCGCGCTCGAGCTTGGCATCAATATCCTCGATACAGCGGACATCTACGGTCCATTCACGAACGAGGAGCTGGTTGGGCGCGCGATCAAGGGAAAGCGAGACGGGGTCATCATCGCCACCAAGTTCGGAAACGTCCGCGATCCAAAGACACGCGCGTTTCTTGGAGTGAACGGAACCCCCGAGTATGTGCGTCAGGCGTGCGAAGCCTCGCTAAAGAGATTGGGTATCGACACGATCGATTTGTACTACCAGCACCGCGTCGACCGAAACACGCCGATCGAGGACACCGTTGGGGCGATGGCGGAGTTGGTGCGCGAGGGAAAGGTGCGCTATCTGGGACTCTCTGAGGCGTCGGTCAACACGATTCGGCGCGCTCAAAAGGTGCACCCGATCACGGCGGTGCAAACGGAGTATTCGCTGTGGACGCGCGATCCCGAGGAAGGGCTGCTGGATTCACTGCGATTGCTCGACATCGGCTTCGTCGCCTACAGCCCGTTGGGCCGCGGATTTCTCACTGGGCAAATCAAGCGCATCGAAGATCTGGCCGAGGATGATTTCAGGCGCCACAACCCGCGCTTTCAAGGCGAAAACTTCAAGAAGAATCTGGAGCTTGTTGCGAAAGTCGAAGAGATGGCTAAAGAACACAAGTGCACACCCGCGCAGCTGGCACTGGCGTGGGTGCTGGCTCAGGGAGACGACATCGTGCCAATTCCTGGCACCAGACATCCGGAGCGAGTAGAAGAAAATATCGGTGCGTTGAACGTCGTTCTGTCGGAGAACGATTTGCGCCGGATCGATCTCGTGGCGCCGAAAGGAGTTGCGGCCGGAGAGCGTTATGCGGAAGGCGGAATGAAGACTGTCAATCTTTAGTTGGCCGGAAGATCAACGACCACCAGGAGCCCGCTTCCCACTGCCCGCTCACCCGTTTTGTCCGACGGCGAGTTTACAACTTGTCCATCGAGTACCATGGTGGTCGAGCCACCGCCATCGAAATTCATCCCCTCATAAACGCCCAGATCGAGCATCAGCTGCGCTAGCTCGACGAGCGTCATTCCGGAATCCGATTCGCGGCGGCCATCTACTGTTATCAGAAAAAGTTTGCTGCTGTCGGCAGAAAATCCCACTGCGGTGCGAGGATGCCTGGTGCTGGAGAAGCGGGGGAATGTTCCCTCGAGACTGTCGGCTCGCGCTGCCACACTCCGTCCGTGCACTATCAGTCGCGGCCAACCTCCGATGACCATGCGCAGTCTTCCACGATCGGGAATAAGACGAGGCACGATTTTCAGCACGCCCACTTCTGCGACGAGCTCACGAAGTTCTGACCGGCGACGGCCGCCGGCCAGCAGGGCTGCCCCAGGTGACAGCGGGAGCCTCCAGCCCTGTCGCATTTTCCCGACGACTTGAAAGAGAAGCGTATCTCCCCGCTCACCATCTGACCGAAGCGAAACCAGCAACGGGTGCCTGCCAGTCGAGTCCGGCGGCGTCGAGTCACCGAACGCCGCTGTGTAGAGAATGAGAGCATTGCTATTCGGCCAGAAGTTGAGAGCATCGAGATTCACTGTCTGCCTACGCGGCTCAATCAAGCGTCCTTCAAATTCGAAACGATCGATGACGGGACGATTGTTCCATTCCACACCGAGCTGCGAGTGAGCGTTATCGAAGGTGTCGTATGGCGAGTCGGTAATTCTAAGTCCTTTCCAGAATTGTCCTTCGATCACGACGTTGTTCTCGCTCTCGCCGCTTGATCGGATATTGAAGAAGTCGCCGTTGACGGCACCGACCGCTTTTCCAGGTCCCCTGTAGCGCTTCACCATTGAGCTGACTGTCTCTCTGCCAACAAAGGAATCGTGTGCGCGCACCGCACGGATGGTTACACCAGGTTGTCGCAGATCGA
>DASWCI010000134.1:0-1888 GCA_036390195.1 Gemmatimonadaceae bacterium | reverse complement strand
CGCATTCTATCCGCGAGTCATCAAATACTGCCTGGAGAGCAACTGGGGGATGCGGCCATGCTGACCGCCACGGAACTCGAGCAGCGCCTGTTGCGATTCACACGCGAGCGACTCGCGTCACGCGAAGTCGCGCCGACGATCACCGTCGAAACCCGCCTGTTTGAGGATCGGGTAATCGATTCGCTCAAGGTGTTGGAGTTGATCGCGTTCGTTCAGTCGACGCTGGGCAGGAAGATTCCGGATGCACAGATAGTGCTGGCGAACTTCAGATCGATTGCTACGATCGCGCGGGTATTCACCAACGGTGATGCGACGATGCGAGGCGTCCGCTCTCGTCGGCCACGCAGGCACAGCAACAGTAATGCTTCGGCGGTAACTGAGCTGCTTGCGCGTCGCGAGCTGGACCTTACACCCGCCGGTGAACTAGTCATGCGCGGCCACTGTGCCGCGCTCTGCAACTACCTCGACACTACGGTTCGTGGATGGGCACTGGAGCTCGGCGCTTACGAGGAGACTTTTCCGAATGAAATTCCGCTCGCGACTCTGGAGCGCGCGGGTTTCATGTCGGCATTTCCTCAGAAACTGGTGCCGATTGGCAAGGCCGCCGCAGTCGAGCGCACATCAGTCAACGGCGACAGAGCGCGACCACCGGCCGTCTGCTATCACCACTATCCCACCTACTCGGACACGACGCTCGGCGACCGCGGATCGATAGTGACTGCTGTGAGCCGGTGCTACCGAAATGAATTCGAGGCGAATTCCGCACATCCCACTGAGCGGCTGGCCGCATTCACAATGCGAGAAATAATTGCCGTTGGGAACGAGCGCCTGATCGAGCGACTGCGCAGTGGTTTGATGGAACGTGTTTCGGGTTGGATGAACGAGCTTGGACTCGACGGATTCATTGAGACGGCGACAGATCCTTTTTTCACTAACGAAACCAGGGGCCGAGCGGTGATGCAGCAGCTGCTGCCTCTCAAGTATGAGCTGCGACTGCGCGTTGATGCCGCCGGGAGAAACATCGCGGCCGCGTCGTTCAACAATCACGAGCAACATTTTGGGAGGGCGTTCTCGATACGCCTGGGGTCGGGAGACTACGCCCACACCGGTTGCGTCGCGTTCGGCTGGGAGCGGTGGGTGATCGCTTTTGTCAATCAGCATGGCCCCGACGAAAATCGTTGGCCGCAAATCGTGAGGTCGAGAGATGTCGCACTCGCCGTCTGACCACGTGCCACTCCAGCTGCCGAATCGCACTCGGCGTTCCGAATCGATTCCTCGACGTTTGCTGGCGGAGGGGAAGTATCATCTGCTCCCGGTGTACGCACTGCTCACCACCAGCGATCTTGCGCGCGAGGGCATCAGGAATTCGGGAAGCTTCCGGTTTGCCGACCACATCTACAGAAACGAGCCGAGCGGGCGGTATGGTGTGGGGCGAATGGTGGATCGAGTGCTGCTCAGGCTCAGAGGCACGCGCTCGATGCGCAACCGCTTTTTTCACTCGCGGCGCGAGATTCTGCGCGCGGTGAGGGAGACGAGTGCGGCAGGGGCTGCTGACCAGATCGTAGTGCAGTCGGTGCCGTGCGGCATCGCGCGTGATCTGTTTGAAGTCGCCGAGATCCTGCACAGAGACGAGCCGGCACTGTACGAGAATGTCCGCTTCGTTGGGATCGATCTCGATAATGAACCTCTCGATCTCTCGCGCGAGCTTACAAAAGACCACCCGGCTTTCGACTTTCGCTGTGCCGACGCCCTCAAGGCCGAGTCTTTCCCAGCGGGTGTGGAGATCATCGTCTCCCTTGGCTTCGGCGAATTCCTATCCGATGGGCTGCTATATGATTTCTACCGGCGCTGTCATTCGTCGCTCAATAACGGTGGCCGCTTCATCACG
>DASWCI010000133.1:0-10288 GCA_036390195.1 Gemmatimonadaceae bacterium | reverse complement strand
CTGGTCAAGCTCGGTTTCGTAAAGGAAACCGACCTCACCAGGATGCTCGCGCGGCAGCATAAGATGCCCGCCGTCGACCTGACGAAATTCCAGGTCGATCCGCGCATTGCCAAGCTCATTCCTGGCGAGCTTGCGCTGAAGCACAGCGTCCTCCCGCTCAAGCGCGATGGCCGCACTCTCACCGTCGCCATGTCGGATCCAGCGACGCTGTCAGTCCTCGACGACATCAAGTTCATCACCCGTCTCGACATCTTCCCGGTCATTGCCGGTGAGTTCACCCTGCGCAATGTCATCGAGAAGTTCTACGCGTCCGGCGAAGCGCAGATGGAAAGTCTGCTCGCCGAAATCGACGACGACGACGATATCGAGATTCTCGAGAGCGAAAATGAGAATGCCGATGCGATGGGCGCGGCGCTGGTTGACGAAGCGCCGGTCGTCAAACTCATCAACGCCATCATGACGGACGCGTTGAGAAGAGGCGCCTCGGATATTCACTTCGAGTGCTTCGAGAAAGAGCTCCGCGTGCGCTATCGCATCGATGGAGCGTTGCAGGAGATCATGAAGCCGCCGATCAAGATGCGGCCGGCTCTCATCTCCCGCTTCAAGATCATGGCAAACCTGAACATCGCCGAGCGCCGCGTCCCCCAGGACGGGCGCATTAAGCTGAAAATAGGCTCCAAAGTCATCGACTTCCGTGTTTCCACCCTCCCGACGTTGTTCGGCGAGAAAGTGGTGCTCCGTATTCTCGACAAGGGCAACCTTACGCTCGACCTCGGCACGTTCGGTATCGAGCCGCGCGCCGAGCGCGAGCTGATGGAGGCGATCTCGAATCCTTACGGCATGGTGCTGGTTACAGGTCCGACGGGTTCCGGTAAAACGACCACCCTGTATTCGGCCCTTTCAAAAATCAACAACATCGACGTCAATATCATGACGGCCGAGGACCCGGTCGAATACAACCTCTTCGGCATCAACCAGGTTCTGGTTCGGGCCGACATCGGGATGTCATTCGCCGCCGCGCTCAAGGCGTTCCTGCGTCAGGACCCTAACATCATCATGTTGGGAGAAATTCGAGACCTGGAGACGGGTGGCATCGCCATCAAGGCCGCCCTTACCGGTCACCTCGTCCTCTCGACTTTGCACACCAACTCGGCGCCCGAGACGGTGACTCGTCTTATGGACATGGGTATCGAGCCATTCAACGTCGCTTCGGCGCTCAACCTGGTGCTGGCGCAGCGCCTGGTCCGCCGCGTCTGCACCAAGTGCTCGGAAGCCTACAAGATGGACCAGGCCGAGATAGCGGCCGCCAAAGTCGACCATGGCATCACGCTACGAGACATGCATTTCACCGACATGGCGTTGAGCGATGCGAAAACCCGCGCCACTGATGCCGCAAGACCGTTCATGGACCAGATCACTCTCGACACCAAGATGCAGGACATCCCGGTCTTCCGCGGTAGGGGATGCGAGCAGTGCGATGGCTCCGGCCTGCGGGGACGGCAGGGACTCTACGAAGTCATGAATATGACGCCCAGACTCAGAAAGCTGATCATGCAGAGCGCGGGCGCTGCAGAAATTCAGAAAGCGGCCATCGAGGAGGGCATGTTGACCCTCCGCATGGATGGCTGGTTGAAAGTCCTCAAGGGGATCGCACCGCTCGATCAGGTAATCCGCGAGACCGCGGCAGATGCTCAACACACTCATTAACCGATGACATTACCGTTCATAGACACCTCGTCCCCATCCGGACCGCCTCAGCCACAGGGAGCCAACCTCCGTGCGCTGCTCGAGGAGATGGTCTCCCGCAATGCGTCTGACTTGCACATCGTGGCTGGAGAGCGGCCGAAGCTCCGCGTCGATGGCGACATAACAAACGCGTCAGCAGACTTCATGTTGACACCGAAGGACACGCTGCAACTGGCCTACTCGGTCCTGACCGAGCAGCAGAAAAAGCGCTTCGAGCTGGAGGACGAGCTCGATTTCTCGTTCGGAATCCAGAACCTCGCCCGCTTCCGTGGCAACGTCTTCAAGCAGCGCGGCTGCGTGTCGATGGTCGTCCGCCAGATTCCCTTCGCGATCAAGACCTTCGATCAGCTCGGGCTCCCCGGCTCTATCGCCAAGATGGCGGAAAAGCCCCGCGGACTCGTGCTTGTGACCGGTCCCACCGGCTCCGGTAAATCGACGACCCTCGCTGCCATGATCGACAAGATCAATCGCGAGCGAAAGGGCCACATCATCACCGTCGAAGACCCGATCGAATTCATTCACAAACACCAGAGCTGCATCATCAACCAGCGCGAAATCGGCAGCGACACCAAGTCCTTCGCCAACGCGCTTAAGTACGCGCTACGCGAAGACCCTGACATTATTCTGGTCGGTGAAATGCGCGACCTGGAGACGATCGCCGCGACGCTGACGATTGCCGAAACAGGTCACCTCGCATTTGCGACCTTGCACACCAACTCGGCGGCTGAAGCGATCAACCGTATCATCGACGTCTTCCCGTCGCACCAGCAGTCGCAGGTAAGAGCGCAGCTGGCTTTCGTGCTGGAAGGAATTGTTACACAAACGCTTCTCCCGAAGGCGCAGGGCAAGGGACGCGTGATGGCGGCCGAGATACTTGTCGTAACTCCGGCGATCCGCGCGCTCGTTCGTGACGACAAGGTTCACCAGATCTACTCGTCGATGCAGGCCGGCAAGAAGTTCGGCATGCAGACCTTGAATGACGCTCTATACCAGCTCTACATGAGCCGCGAGGTGACGGCGGACGAGTGCCTACGCGTCAGCGGCGATCCGACGGAGTTCCAGCGCATGATCGGACAGCTCGATCCTGCGGAAGATGGCAGTGGCAAGATAGCGCCCGGTAAGCCCGCGGCGACACGCGGGGCAGCACCGGGCTCCCCAGCGAGACGTTAGGAGAGGGTTAGTAAATGGCTACGTTCACTTATACGGCGAGAGCATTCAATGGCGATCTGCGCACCGCGACGATCGACGCTTCCTCGCGCGACGATGTAATCGCACAGCTCAGAAAGCAGCGACTCAGTGTGGTCAAGATCGACCAGGATGCGACCAAGAAAATCGGTCGCGGATCGATCAAGACACGCGACGTCGTCATCTTCACCCGTCAGTTCTCGACGATGATCAACTCGGGCCTGCCACTGGTCCAGGCACTGACGATTCTTGCCGAGCAGACCGACAACAAGGCCCTCGCCGAAGTCACCAGGAAAGTGGTGTTCGACGTCGAGTCCGGTAATACGGTGGCGGATGCGTTATCCAAGCACCCACGCGCGTTCACGAATCTTTACGTGAACATGGTCGCCGCCGGTGAGGCGGGCGGTATTCTCGACACGATTCTCATGCGCCTGGCGACGTTCCTCGAAAAGAACGACGCACTGGTTAGAAAGGTGAAGGGTGCCATGATTTATCCGACGGTTATCATGAGCGTCGCGGCCATCGCGATCGTCGTGCTTTTGATCTTCGTCATCCCGGTGTTCGAAAACATGTTCGGCTCGGTCGGATTGGCGCTTCCGCTTCCGACGCGTATCGTCATCGGCGCCTCGCGATTCCTCAAGGCGTACTGGTGGCTACTCGGTGCCGCGATGATCGTCGGCGCTTACATGTTCAGAAAGTACTACGCGTCGTCGAACGGTAAACTCGTGATTGACCGGCTGATGCTGAAGATGCCGGTGCTGGGTGACGTGCTCCGCAAATCGGCAGTGTCACGCTTCACCCGTACTCTGGGAACGCTCATCAGCTCGGGCGTGAGCATTCTCGAAGGGCTCGAGATCACGGCGAAGACCGCCGGCAACCGCGTGATTCAGGACGCGATCATGCAGTCGCGCTCCTCGATCGCCGGTGGTGACACGATCGCGCAGCCGCTCCAGAAGTCGAAGGTGTTCCCGCCGATGGTCATCTCGATGATCGCGGTCGGTGAGCAAACCGGCGGTCTGGACGAAATGTTGTCCAAGATCGCCGACTTCTACGATGAAGAGGTCGATGCGGCGGTTAGCAATCTTCTCTCGCTGCTCGAGCCGATCATGATCGTGTTCCTCGGCGTCATTGTCGGTGGCATGGTCGTCGCGATGTACCTGCCCATCTTCGACATGATCAACGCGGTTCAGTAACAGCGCTGCGGATTGCGGACCAAGTGCATTGCGGACTGCTAACTAACTACGAATTGGGGGACTAACTACGGATTGGTGACTAAGTGCTACGGACTGCGGACATGTCCGAAATTCGAAGTTTGCAGCAGTTAGTTTCACAGTACGAAGTAGGTCTCCCAATCCGCAATTAGTCAGCAGTCCGAAATGCCATTGGTCCGCTGTCCGCAGCAGTTAGTTCGCAATCCCCGGGTGGACAAAGCACAGCAACTTGCAACTTGCCAGACAGCGAATCCCAAAAAAAAAAGAATGGCCAGCCTCTTCGGGCTGGCCATTTTGTTTGTCGGGGCGCGCTCCGCTACCAGAGAATTCCGATCGTTATCGGAACGTAGCTCAGGCTCCCGTTGGGTACGTTGACGTGACTGTACCGCGCTTCGACGAAAGTCTCGAAGCTGGTGCTGAGTGGAAGCTTGATCCCGCCGCCAACGTTGAAGCCAAAGCGGTTCTCACCCGACGTGCCACCGCCGGTGATATCAACGTTGGTCCGGTAGAGTCCGGCGCCGCCGATCACGTACGGCGAGAAGCTGACACCCGGAAGCTCGTATACGAGGTTGCCGGTGAACGCCGGGATATTGACGTTACCACTCGTATTCTTGAGGCCGAACTGATTGTAGGCGGCCTCCACCCGCACCGCGATCGGCGTGTAGAGCGGCCGATAACCAGCCATGAGTGTAACGTTGTAACCTAGGTTGGCAATGTCGCTCAAATCGCCGGTTGGGATCGCGACGCCTGCCGACGCTCCAATCTGAAACGGATTGCGAGAACTCTGCGCACTCGCATTCGGTGTCGTGACCGCGACCATCGCAGCAGCCCCGATCGCGGTAATGTTTAATCGGTTCACTTTATCTCCAGTGTTATGGGGACGCCGTAACCTAAACTTGCGGCGACACACGTTGCACCCGCGCAGCGGCGCTAATTCTGCTTGCGGCAGAGCTTCTCAGGTTGTTGTAGCTGCCTTTCCCGCCCGCGCACGCAGGTGCGCGTCGATTTCCTGGAGATCCGCGGCCGTGAGATTCCAATTCGCCGCTCTTGCATTTGCCGCCAACTGTGGTGCTGAAGACGCGCCGGATATAACAGAAGCGACTACGGGATGCGCGAGCAGCCACGACACCGCAAGCTCGAGAATCGTGTGTCCGCGAGATTCGGCATAATCGATGAGCGCTTCGACTTTGTCGAGATTCTCATCGGTCAACAGCTCCCGGTAGCGCTCGAACTTCGCGACGCGTGTACCCTGAGGGATTGGCTTACCCTTGCGGTACTTTCCCGTGAGCAGTCCGCTCTTGAGCGGAAAAAAAGGAAGGAACGCCATGTCCTGGCGCGCGCACTCATCCAGAACTCCCTCTTCGGGCTCGCGATGAAGAAGGCTGTACTCGTTCTGAACGCTGACAAATCTAGCCGAGCCCGGCCGGCGCTCAGCTGCGGTCTGAGCATCTCGTAGCTCCTGCACCGAAAAGTTCGAGCAGCCAATCTCGCGGACCTTGCCTGCCTTTACCAGCTCGTCGAGCGCACCAAGCGTCTCGGCAATTGGCACGTTGGGATCGGGTACGTGCTGCTGATAGAGATCGATGTAGTCGGTGCGTAGTCGTTTCAGGCTGCCGTCGAATGCCTTTCTCACATAGGCTGGATGCGCTCCGCCGCCTTGTCCTGGCATATCGCGGCCGAACTTCGTGGCAATGATCGCCTCGGAGCGACGAGCTCCCAGAAAACGGCCCAGTAGCTCCTCACTCCTGCCGTCGGCGTACGTGTCAGCCGTATCGAAGAAGCTAACGCCCGCATCGAGAGCAGCATTTATAACCTGCTGCGTGCGCACTTCATCGATGCGGGCGCCGAAGTTGTTGCAGCCTACGCCAACGATCGACACCTCCAGTGAGCCGATCCTTCGCTTTTGCATATTCGTTGCTTTAGACTGCGGCCGTCTCTCCGAGCTCGACGCGCGTCGTCTCAGTGTCGGGGCGCTCGCCGAGAAACTCAACCCACTGCTTCTTCAGATGCGGATAGTGCTTGGACGCTTCGACCAGGTCGATGAAGCACTCGATCGTCGTCTCGAACCAGTTTTGCAGTTTTCCGTCCGCAATCCGGCCCGACGAATCGAACGCATGGTGAGCCTGCGCCAGCGCGAACATGTCGGGATAAACGCGAGCACCCAAATGCTCGAGTGGTTGGCGCAGCGCCCACAAACCGATTTTCCCGCCCGTCATCGACGGAGACGCCGCCATCAGGAATGCCTGCTTGCCGTTGAACGGCTGCGGCCTGAATCGCGAGACCCAGTCGATCGTGTTCTTGATGACTCCCGGCATCGACGCGTTGTATTCCGGAGACGCGATCATGAAGCCATCGGTCGCGACGAGCTTGTCGTGCAGCGCCTGCGCGCCCGCAGGTAATCCCGTCGACAATTCCACGTCCAGGTCGTACGCGGGACACTCGAAGTCAGTCATCGCCGCCCTCTCGACAGACGCTCCTTTCTCCTGCGCGACCGCGGCTGCGAGTGACGCGAGACTGTCGTTCATCGAGCCTTCGCGCAGCGATGCGCCGAAGACGAGAAGCCGAACCGAGCACCGTCGTTCGTTTGCCATTGCAAGCTCCTTCAGTGTATGAACCGCATTCGACGGCGAATTGATGCCAGCGTTAAGTCATCGATCGAGCAATTCGCGCACCCGATAAGACAGGTGCTCGAGACGCATCGTACATTTCAACGCGCGGACTAAGGCCGATCCCTGACCGGCAAGCTGTGGGGGACTCCGGCTCCCTCGACACAAGCAGCCACGTCGCGCGGGATTTCCGATTGACACGCGCGTTGCCGCGACGCCGAATCGGAAAAGAAACCGCCGATCTGCAGTCCGAGTCCATCCCAGCACCGAATGCGAGTTTCTCCCTCCGGCAGCGACTTGCAGAAAGCTGTTCCGCGTGGAAGCTCGCCGGGCGCGTACGAGAGATGGCGAACTGCTCCCTGGTAACAGAACGGCACTCCGACCGGTGACGCCTGGTCGCATCTCCTCCTGATTCCGTCGTACTGGAACGCGGACCCTCCTGATGCGTTTCTGCCCAAACCCACGTAGCACTCGCGCACAAAGTCGGGAGAACCAGCCGCGTCACAAACAGCGCTCGCTTTCCGGTAGTCCTGATTCACCGCCGGAAGAATGAGATCGGACTGGAGCTCGTAACACTCGCGCCTGTATCGAGCCGGTGTCGCATCGCAGGGATAATGCAGGTCGTTAGGCTTGAACAGAACTACGCCTGCCGCGGGCATGGAATGTCGATGCATTCCCAACTTTCCATCGCCAAAGACCTGCATCCGTACGCCCGTATTGTGTTCCATGAAAACGCCGCTGTAACAGCTGCGCTGATCCCAGTCACTCGCGAGGCGGTCACAATCGGTGAGCGCGGCGTTGACGTCGTAGCGGTGATACATCATGAGGCCGTGGCCCATCCCGTGGAGACAGTCGAATAGACGGAACTGCTCACTGGTGCCGCGCAGGCCGTCGCACGGCGCGAGCAAAACGCTCTGGGCTATCGGCATGCCCATCCGCGCGTCGAAGTATCGCTGCAGAATTCCGTGATAACATCCCGATTGGTAACGCTCGTCGCACTCCGACAGCAATCGCGTTGCCGTAAGAGGAGTAGAACGAACCGCATATCCAAGCGCATGCGCGAGCGGATGTGCGACCAGAACCAGCGATGGATCAGTGTGCACAACCAGATCGAGTGTTCCCATCGCCACAGCGATGTTCCCCGCGGACGAAAGCGATGCGATTCCGTCGCCGATGCAGGTGGAATACGCGTCGATCGAATCGCTCTTGTAGGCTTTGCAAACGCTGAGCAGCGAATCGGCAACGATCGCTGAGTCCGAAACTTGACGGCTCGGAGTGGTCGGCGAGCTCGTAAGCGTATCGCCTGGCATCTCTGCCATCGAATGATTTTGGTGCTGCGCGCTCGTGGGGGACGCGATGCCAACGAGCGCGACCAGTGCCAGCGAGATCGGAGCTAAAGAACGTTGGCGCGAGGACGATTGATCGATCACGACCGCAGTATGACTGCACAGCGCGTGCTCTTCAACCGCCTCCACCGCTCTTGCTGGTCTTTTCTTTCCCAACTTTACCGGCACGTAGATAGAGGGGCCACCGAACCCGCCGTCGAAAATCGGGCGCATCCCAGTGCTCCGCCAACGATCTCTCGAGTCGCACCACCGGATCGAACCCATGCTCGCCCGCAAATCGTGCGGTCGCAGACCAGGTGCGGAGGTAGCCTGCAAGCTCTGGCAGCGTCCATCGCATCTCCAGATCTAATGCAGGCACGCTCACTTCATCGAATGGAAAAGGAACGGTTTTGTAACCGTCGAGCAGAATCTTTCTCTCGGGAAACCAGTAGGGCTCGAGCAATCCCCGATTGAATTCGTGAAGCATCTCGTGCAGCGGCGGGCTGTCGAGAATTGGATCGCCATAACCCCAGATCGCGACGACGCCACCCGGGACCAGCACCCGCGTCGCTTCGTCGAAGAAAGTGCTCGGCTCGAACCAGTGGAGCGCTTGGGCCGCGGTCACGAGGTCGACTGATCGTGGAGGCAGTCCGCTCGACTCGGCGCGCGCCACCCGATACTCGATCCGCTTGTGTCGGGTCGCTCTCCTGAGCTGGGCGAAGCTCGGATCGGTGGCGATGACGCGATCGAAATGAGCGGCGAGTCCGACCGCAGCCTGACCATTACCAGTCCCGCAATCGAGGACGGCTCGATGCTCCCGAGTCAGGCCCGCGAGAAAGTCAAAGAGTGTGTCAGGGTAGAGCGGTCGATACGCGGCGTAAAGCTCCGCGCGTTCCGAGAAATAATCCTTGAATGTCACGCGCGTCTCGGATCGAGACGCGCGGAAGCTACTGCGACTCGAGACTCAGGCTGCGGTTGAGCGCAGTTGCGACATAGACCATGTCTATGCTTTTGAGGAAGTCGTGCCAGGGCGGGGGAGCACGAAAAGCCATTCTGCCCGAGGCATCTTCCCAGACCGGAACCACCACTCCGGCCATCTCTGCGGCTGCGGCGCTCCGCTGAAATGCTTCCTGAATGCGAGCCTGCTCGGTGGCCGATCTTTTTCCGAAAGACCGGTCCACCGGGACGATGATTACGTCCTGACCTTCGCGCCGCAATTGAGCCACCTGAAAGGTGGGCATTGCATCCATGCGTTTCGTAGCCGCGTCTCCCATGTATCATTGAGCTTTTCACTTATCGGCAAGATGGTCAATGTCGATTCTATATCTTGAACTGCTTGTTTTCTATCACCCCGAGTTACCGGCTTCCAGCTGTAGCTAACCGCGCTACCTTATCTGCCATGAAAGGAATGGCCGTCATCGGGCTCGCTTTTTTTATAGGTAGTTGTACGGAGAGTCCACGCGGGGTGAGTAGCACGGAGGCTGGCGGCACGCTGGTGATAGCTACCACGGCAGATCCTGGCTCACTCTTCCCTCCGTTCGTAACGACAATTCAGGCGAAACAGATCACTGAGCAGATCTACGATTATCTCGCCGACGTCGGTCCGGAGCTCGACACTCGAGACGAAAAAAAATTTCGCCCAGGCCTCGCGGACCGATGGCGGTGGTTGGGCGATTCACTGATACTGGCGTTCCATATCAATCCAGCGGCGAGGTGGCAGGACGGCAAAGATGTCACTGCGCGCGACATTCAATTCACCTTCGGCCTCAACAAAAACCCTTTGCTCGGCGGCAGGCTCGACACCGAGCTCGCAAACATCGACTCCGTAACGGTGACAGATTCGCTGACAGCCGTGTTCTGGTTCCACCAGCGGTCGCCTTCACAATTCCTCGATGCCGCGGCGCAGATGCTCATTCTGCCTGCGCACCAGCTCGAGAAGATCTCGATCGACGCGCTGCGCCAAAATCCCCCACCGCCGATCGGAACTGGCCGCTTTCGCCTGCAGAAATGGGATAAGGAAGCATCTGTGGAGATCGTTGCCGATACCTCCAATTACCGTGGGCGAGGGAGGCTGGATCGGGTCATCTGGAGTATCTCGCCGGACTTCACAACCGCGGTGACGAAGCTTTTCAGTGGAGATGCCGATCTCTTTGACGGACTGCGTCCCGAAGATCTCGCGGAGCTCGCGCGTCACAAGAACCTGCGCACAATCATG
>DASWCI010000132.1:0-6270 GCA_036390195.1 Gemmatimonadaceae bacterium | reverse complement strand
GCCTCCTCCACCAGCTCATCGAGCGGATCCGTTGATCTCACGGGAGCCGGCGCGACCTTCCCGTATCCGATCTACTCCAAATGGTTCTCTGATTACGCCAAACTGACTGGCGTAAAAATCAACTATCAGTCGATCGGATCCGGAGGAGGGATTCGACAGGTCTCGGAGCAGACCGTGGACTTTGGAGCCTCAGACGGCCCGATGAGTGATGAGGAGTTGGCAAAGGCGAAAGGCGGTCCGATTCTCCATGTTCCGACGGTTCTCGGCGCGGACGTTATCACCTACAATCTTCCGGGAGTGACGGCACCACTAAAGTTCACTCCTGATCTGATCGCCGGCATCTTCATGGGACGCGTTACCAAATGGAATGACAGCCGGATAGCGTCACTCAATCCTGGTGTCTCGCTTCCGAATCAGGACATTCTGGTCGTCCACCGGTCCGATGGCAGCGGAACGACGTACATCTTCACCGATTACCTCGACAAGGTCAGTCCCGCATGGCACGCGAGCGTGGGCAAAGGCAAGGAAGTAAAATGGCCCGTTGGCCTGGGTGGCAAGGGCAACGAAGGAGTTGCCGGTCAGATCAAGCAGACACCCGGTGCGGTCGGATACGTCGAGCTCGCGTACGCGAAGCAGAACAATCTTCCAGTCGGCGCGGTTCGCAACAAGGCGGGACAATACGTCGCTGCTTCAGTTCCCGCTGTGACGGCTGCAGCGGCTGGCGTAGCCGAGTCTCTTCCCGCCAATACTGATTATCGAATTTCGATCGTCAATGCGCCTGGCGCAGACTCGTACCCGATTTCGTCGTTCACCTGGATCCTCGTTTATCAGCACCAGACCGATGCGGTGAAGGGAAAGAAGCTGGTGGACTTCCTCAACTGGGCCCTCACCGAGGGTGAGAAGGTAGCCTCCACTCTTGATTACGCACCATTGCCGACGGCAATGGCAGCGAACGTGAGAGCCAGACTCACGACGATCGATCTCGCTGGCGCGAAGTGACCTCGCTTCCGCTCGATTGGCTTCAGAGGGATCGTCGCCGGCTCAGAGTCGATCAATCGGCGATTGGCGACAGGGTTTACGAATTTCTTACCGCTCTTTGCGCGTTGGTCGTTCCCGCCCTCGTCGTTGCGATCGCGGTAGCCATTTTCGCGGCGGCCTGGCCGGCATTTGCCAGGCTCGGCCTGTCAATTGTTACCACGAGCGACTGGGATGTTAGAGGCGGTCATTTCGGTGCCGCGCCAGCGGTGTTCGGGACCTTGGTCTCATCGGCCGTCGCACTGATCATAGCGACGCCATTAGCTATCGGTGTCGCGATATTTCTCTCTGAGTTCTCGCCTTCCTGGCTTCGCCAACCCGTCGGCTTCCTCGTCGACCTTCTCGCAGCAATTCCCAGCGTCGTCTACGGCCTGTGGGGGATTTTTGTTCTCATCCCCATGCTTCGACAGCAGGTGATGCCCTTTCTGCGCGACAGCCTTCATCTTGGCGCGACGCCATTTTTCAGCGGCCCTGCGTACGGGCCGAGCATGCTGGCAGCGGGGTTGATACTCGCGATCATGGCCCTCCCCTATATCTCGGCGGTCTCACGCGAGGTGCTAATGGCCGTGCCGCGTTCCCAGCGCGAAGCGGCGCTCGCACTGGGTGCGACGCGTTGGGAGACGATCCGTGATGCGGTCGTGCCTTACGCGAAATCCGGCATTATCGGAGGGATCATGTTGGGACTCGGGCGCGCCCTTGGCGAAACCATGGCGGTGACGATGGTGATCGGAAACCGTCCTGAGATTTCGGCGTCGCTCTTTGCCCCTGGCTACACAATGGCCTCGCTCATCGCCAACGAGTTCAGTGAGGCAACGAATGATTTGCACGTCTCGGCGCTGATGGCAGTCGGTGCCGTTCTGTTCGTGATCACGCTCATCGTCAACGCCGTGGCGCGCTGGCTTGTCTGGAGAGTGTCGAGGGTCCGGGCAAGATGAAGACGGCGCGCAGTCGCCACCTCCTGAGCGGTGCGATGATCGGTCTTACCTATCTCGCCGCAATACTCGCAACGCTTCCTCTGGTATTGATATTGGCGCATCTGATCGCGAAAGGGGCATCGTCGCTTTCCCTGGCGTTCTTCACGCACATGCCCAGACCGGTGGGCGAGTCGGGCGGTGGCATGGCGAACGCGATCGTCGGCACCCTGATTCTCATCGGAGTTGCAAGCCTGATCGGACTTCCGATCGGAATCGGCGCCGGCCTCCATTTGGCGGAAAAACGCACCACTCCGCTCGCCTACACCGTGCGGTTTCTCTCCGACGTGTTGAACGGGCTGCCTTCCATCGTGATTGGAATTTCTGCCTGGGAGTTTCTCGTTCGTCCCATCGGCCACTTCTCCGCCCTTGCGGGGGGCGTGGCGCTCGGCACGATGATGATCCCGCTGGTTACGCGAACGACGGAAGAGATGCTTCTCGTCGTACCGACATCATTGCGGGAAGCTGCCCTCGCGCTCGGCTATCCGAAGTGGCGAACATCGATTGCCGTCGTGCTTCGCACCGCCCTCGCAGGCATTGCGACGGGTGCGCTGGTAGCAGTGGCCAGGATTGCAGGCGAGACCGCCCCCCTGCTCTTTACCGCGATTGGTAATCAATTTTGGTCGACATCGTTGCGCGAGCCGATCGCCGCGCTGCCGCTTCAGATCTTCGCCTACGCAACCGGCCCGTACGACGAGTGGCACCGGCTGGCGTGGGCAGGGGCGCTCGTCCTGATCACCATCATACTGATTATCAGCATCGCGGCACGGTTCGCGACGCGGTCACGGTTCGGTGCTCCAGTCGACTGAAGTGTTTCGCGAGAACCGCGAGAGGCCGCGTCGGGTGACCGCTCCGGCCGTACGACCGCCGGAGTCGAGCATCGCCGTTGATAAGGCGAAGCCCTGCATCGTTACGCGCGATTTATCTGCGTACTTTGGCGACACCGCGGCTGTTCGGAACGTATCGATCACCATTCCTCAGCAGGCCGTGACGGCGATTATCGGCCCCTCGGGCTGCGGAAAATCAACGCTGCTGCGCTGCCTCAATCGAATGCACGAGACAGTTCCGGGCGCGCGTGTCGAAGGCTCTGTGGAGATCCTCGGCAGCGCGATCTATGGCGACGGGACAAACCCCATCGCAGTGCGTCGTCACGTCGGGATGGTGTTTCAGCGGCCCACTCCCTTTCCGACCATGTCCATTCGGGCGAACGTTGCCGCGGGTCTGCGGATCGCTGCGAAGAAAGGGGAAATATCGGGCTCGACCGACGAAATAGTGGAAGAAGCCCTACGGCGCGCGGGTCTTTGGGAGGAAGTAAAAGATCGCCTTAATGAGAGCGCGACGGCGATCTCTGGTGGACAGCAGCAGCGACTGTGCATCGCGCGCGCGCTTGCTACCCGGCCCCGCGTGATTCTTCTGGACGAGCCGACCGCCTCACTCGATCCGCTCAGCACGCAGAAAGTCGAAGAGCTCGTGTACGATCTGCGCAAGACCGTCACTGTAGTGATCGTCACTCACAACATGCAGCAGGCCGCTAGAATCTCCGACTGCACGGCCTTTCTCCTTGCGGGCGAGCTCATCGAGTTCGAGTCCACCCGCGAGCTGTTCACCGCGCCCAAAGATTCACGGACGGAAGCGTACGTCACAGGGAGGTTCGGATGACGGCACTCGCACCGATTGCGGAAGGAGTCAGGCCGAACCTCATTGGGACGATCGAGGCAAAGGACTTCTCGTTCTGGTACGGAAAGAAGCAGGCGCTGCGGAATATCACGATGGCTATTCCGCCCCGCGCGGTTACGGCGCTGATCGGGCCTTCCGGCTGCGGCAAATCCACGTTTCTCCGGTCGATCAACAGACTGAACGAGCTCATACCGGGAATTCGCCACGAGGGCGACTTGTGCCTCGACGGCAACAGTGTTTTTGATCAGTCACTCGACGTGGTGGCCCTGAGGCAAAGGGTGGGAATGGTTTTCCAGCGATGGAATCCGTTTCCCAAATCCATTCACGAGAACATCGCCTACGGTCCACGTATCAACGGTCTCGGCGACCGGGCCGCGCTGGACGAGATTGTCGAGCGATCGCTTAGGCGCGCTGCCTTATGGGACGAAGTGAAGGACCGGCTTCGCTCCAGCGCGCTCAGTCTCTCTGGTGGACAGCAACAGAGAGTGTGCATCGCGAGAGCACTCGCCAATCAGCCAGAGGTTCTCTTACTCGATGAGCCAGCCAGCGCCCTCGATCCTAGCTCGACCCAACGTATCGAAGAGCTTCTCTATGAGCTCAAACGGGAGTTGACCATCATCATCGTCACACACAATCTGCAACAAGCCGCCCGCGCGTCGGAATTCACCGGTTTCTTTTTCACCGGGGAGCTAGTGGAGTTCGGACCAACGGAGCAGATATTTACGAGTCCTCGCGAGGAGCGGACCGATGCATATATCACTGGGAGATTCGGATGACAGCTGACTCGAACGTCGCCGGCTTCCGGCATTTTCACGATCAGCTTTCTGCGTTGAAGGAAACCCTGCTCGGAATGTCGTCGAAGGCCGAAGAACGCACTGACCTTGCCGTCGAAGCGTTGCTCAACCGCGACAAGGAAAAGGCAACACTCGTTATCGAGGGCGACCCGGAGCTCAATCGGCTGGAGATGGAAGTAGAGCAGGCAGCGGTGGAGCTGCTCGCGCTTCAACAGCCGATGGCGCGCGACCTTCGTTTCATCATCGGCGCGATCAAAGTATCGAATGACTTGGAGCGCGTAGGCGACCACGCCGTCAACATCGCGGAGTCGGCGCTGCGCCTGGCGGAGAAGCCCAAGGTCAACATCCGCATTCCCGAGATCGAGGTGATGGCCAGGAGGGCTCGGAAAATGCTCGGCGACTCGCTCGATGCTTTCATTCGCGCCGACGGAGCGCTCGGCCGCCAAGTGTGCAAGGACGACGACATCGTGGACTCGCTGCACGACTCTGTTTTTCGCGTTCTCCTGACTCACATGATGGCCGATGCGAAGACGATCACCCCTTCGCTCGAGCTGCTATTGGTTGGGCGAAACCTGGAGAGGATCGCCGATCTGGCGACCAATATCGGTGAGGATGCCGTTTATCTCGCGGAAGGGAAGCAGATCAAGCACCACCGCGAGGAAGAGCACATCAACGAAGCCCGGCTGCAGCCAACGCCCAGTAGCTGACCGCGGCGACCGAGGCCGAGGCGGGGATAGTGATTACCCACGCCCAGACAATTCTTCGCGCAATGCCCCATCGCACGGCCGAGAAGCGATAAGTCGCGCCGGCACCCATGATCGAGCCGGCAATCGTGTGAGTGGTGCTCACTGGAATCCCGTAATGCGTCGCGAGACTGATCGCCAGTGCCCCCCCGGTCTCCGCTGCGAATCCGCTAACGGGGCGCAGGCGCGTGATCCGCGAGCCCATGGTGTGCACGATTCTCCAGCCGCCGAACAGAGTGCCGAGTGAGATCGCGGTATAAGCTCCCATCTTGACCCACAGTGGAATGCCCTCATTCGGAACATAGAGGTGGTGAAAAAAACCCGTCTCCGCCGCTGTTAGCGAATTCACCGACACCAGCAGCCCTACGATGATCCCCATCGTCTTTTGCGCATCGTTCGCGCCGTGCGCGTGCGACAGGAGTGCCGAGCTGGCGAGCTGGGCGCTTCGAAAAAATGTATCGACGCGACCCGGCGCCATTTTCTGGAAGATCCAGTACACCGCGACCATCAGGATGAAACCCGCGAGCATTCCGACGAGCGGTGAGATTACGATGAAGGACAGGGTCTGCATCCACTTGAGGCCCCAGGTGATCGCACCCCATCCAGCCTTCGCTACTCCGGCTCCGGCGTAACCGCCGATCAACGCATGTGAGGAGCTCGAGGGAATTCCGTACAGCCAGGTGATGAGATTCCATGCAATCGCACCGACCAGTCCGGCCAGAATCACGTTTGGAGTGACGATTTCAGTGCGTATAATCCCCTTCTGGATCGCCTTGGCCACGAGCTCGCCCGCGGTGAACGCCGCCGTGAAATTGAAGAACGCCGCCCAAACTACCGCGGCGAGAGGGCTCAGCACGCGCGTTCCGACGATCGTGGCGATGGAGTTGGCCGAATCGTGGAAGCCGTTTATGAAATCGAATATGAAGGCGACCAGGACGATCGCGACGACGTAGTAGATCACTACGCGTTCTTCAGTGCGATGCTGTGCAGTACGTTGCCGACATCCTCACACTGATCGAGCGCATCCTCGAGCTTGTCGTAGAGATCCTT
>DASWCI010000131.1:0-15887 GCA_036390195.1 Gemmatimonadaceae bacterium | reverse complement strand
CCGCGGCACGTGATTATCAAGAAGGGCGAGCACGGCGCGTTCATGTTCACCGAAAAATCCATCTTCTTCGCCCCGGCCTTCCCGCTGGAGAACGTTTTTGATCCGACCGGCGCGGGCGATGCATTTGCGGGTGGCTTCATTGGATACCTCGCGAAGACCGGCGATCTGAGCGAAGCCAACATGAGACGCGCAGTGATTTACGGCTCGGTGATGGGCTCGTTTGCGGTGGAGCAATTCTCGATTGAGCGGCTGATGACGGTTAGTCGCGTCGAGATCGATCAGCGCATGAGAGACATGCGCCGACTCGTTGCGTTCGAGGAGGAGCTACCCGAGTGAGCGACGACGCGCTTCGGTACGGAAGCGCCGGAGTCGATATCGACGCCTCCAACGCGGCAAAGAATCGCATCAGGAAGCTCGTTGAGTCGACTTTCACTGATGGCGTCCTGGGTGGGTTCGGAGGTTTTGGCGGAATGTTTCGCCTTCCGCCGCACATCGATAAGGCCGTCCTTGTTTCCAGCGCCGATGGTGTTGGCACCAAGATAAAAGTCGCGATCGAAGCAAATCGCCATGACACGATCGGGCGCGACCTCGTCAACCATTGCGTCAACGACATACTCGTGCAGGGAGCGCTGCCGTCGTTTTTTCTCGACTACGTCGCGTTTGGGGAACTCGACGCGAATGTGGTCGAAGCTGTCGTGGCGGGCGTCGCTGCCGGTTGCCGTGAGAACGGTTGCGCGCTAATAGGCGGTGAAACTGCCGAAATGCCGGGTTTGTACACCCCTCCGGATTACGACTTGGCCGGTTTCATCGTCGGATATGTGGAAGAAGATCGCATTCTCGGACAGCACAGAGTGCGGCCCGACGATGTCTTGATCGGTCTTCCAAGCTCGGGATTGCACACCAACGGATATTCGCTCGCGCGCAAGATCGTCACCGATCGATTGCGACTGCAGATGAATGATCCGTTTCCCGGCGGTAGCGGAACGGTCGGGGATGTTCTTCTCGCAGAGCATCGATCCTATTTATGGGCGCTCAGGCCTGTGCTCGATCGAGTTCACGCGATGGCGCACATCACTGGGGGCGGATTGCCCGAAAATCTCGATCGAGCGCTGCCACCGACGCTGGACGCGGTAATTGAGGTCTCGAGCTGGAAAGTTCCGAATGTTTTCAGGGTTTTGCAGGACGCCGGCTCAGTGAAGCCCGCGGAGATGTACCGAACGTTCAACATGGGTGTAGGAATGGTTGTCATCTGCCCGCCGTCCGCTGTGAAATCGGTGTTGTCGGCGGCTTCCGACGCCGGAGTCGAGGGCTGGATGCTTGGATCGCTAAAACCTGGCTCGGGCGCAGTCATACTTTCTTGAGGACTTACCGATGAAAGCTCGCATGTTTGTTTTGTTTGCAGCTTCCGCTCTAGCTGCGACCTCGATCGAAGCCCAGGGTATCGACACGCAGCGCTGCCCCGCGACTACGAATACGCAGCGCATCGCGCAGGATGCATGTCAGAAGGCGATCGATCTGTTCCAGTATATGGCACCGCAGCTCGGTACCAGCATAACTGGCGGCAACGCTACGCTCGGCCAAGGGGGAAACCTGGGAGGCCTCGGACACTTTTCGGCTGGCCTCCGGGTGAACGCTGTTCAAGGAAGTCTGCCGCAGATTCAGGGCATTAGCCTATCAACGGGCGGCGCCACAAATACGCCCCCGATTGACACCAAGACCCAGATTATTCCTATGCCGACTGCAGATCTGGCGATCGGCATTTTCAAGGGTTTACCACTCGCTATCACGAATGTTGGTGGCGTCGACGTTCTGGTTAGCGCGGCCTATCTGCCGGAGTTCAATGGCAGTGGCGTGAGCGTAAAGGTCCCGAATGGCTCGCTCAAACTCGGCTACGGTGCGCGCGTCGGAATTCTGCAGGAGTCGCTGCTGGTCCCTGGCGTATCGGTGAGCTACCTGCGTCGCGACCTGCCGACGGTCAACATCGCCGCGAACAGCGGTAGTGATTCGCTTTATGTAAACAATCTCAGCTTGAAAACCAAAGCATGGCGAGTTACGGCGAGCAAGAGCCTACTGTTGTTCGGGCTCGCGGCGGGCGTCGGCCAGGATAAGTACGAGTCTTCAACCGACGTGAGCGCGCATGTCGCTGCGCGTACGATCCCGCCAACCTCGGCAGCAAATGCTGGCCCGGTTTCACTCGCTCAGAATCTTACCCGGACCAATGTTTTTGCCGATGTGTCGATGAACCTTCTGCTTTTCAAGCTCACCGGCGAAATTGGACAGGTATCCGGTGGAACGATCAACACCTACAATCAATTCAGTGGCAAGCAAGCAGCAGATTCCAGAATCTACGGATCAATCGGAGCTCGATTCGGGTTCTAGCGAGGCGGGCGACGCGGAATACATGCGTCGTGCGCTAGCCCTTGCCCAGCAAGGCTGGGGTCAAACAGCGCCGAACCCTATGGTCGGCGCTGTTGTCGTTCGCGACGGTGTTGTTGTCGGGGAAGGGTACCACGCACGTTATGGAGAGGCGCACGCCGAAATGCTTGCGCTCAACGCTGCCGGCGATCGCGCCCGCGGAGCGACCATGTACGTAACGCTCGAGCCGTGCAACCATTTCGGAAAGACTCCTCCATGCACCGAGGCTATTCTCGAGGCGCGCGTCACGCGGGTTGTGATTGCTGCGGCTGACCCGACAGCTCTCGCCGGCGGCGGCGCCCGCCATCTAGCTGATTACGGTGTGCAAGTCGACTTCTCCGTCGAGGAAGCCGCGGCGCTGGAGCTTAATGCTCCGTTTTTTTTCGCCGCCACAAACCCGGCCCGACCCTGGGTGACGCTCAAGCTCGCACTCTCGAGCGACGGAAAGATGAACGATCCTTCTGGAGAGAGGCGCTGGATCAGCAACGAGCTGTCGCGAAAAGAGGTTCACCGTCTCCGCGCTAATGTTGACGCCATCGCGGTGGGCCTCGGCACTGTTCGCGCCGACGATCCCGAGCTCACGGCGCGCGGCGCCATTCGTCCGCGAGTGCCGCCGATGCGCGTCGTGTTCGACAAGAACGCCGACACTCCGCTGACATCAACGCTGGTGCGCAGCGCAAGGGAAACTCCGACGATGGTGTTTGCGCATCACCCGCCGGTCCCCCGCCTCGCGGCTCTCCATAACGCCGGAGTTGACGTATTTGAAGCCGAAGACCTCCCGGCAGCGCTTCAGGCGCTGCAGGGGTTTGGAGTGCAGCACCTGCTCGTCGAGGGTGGAGCGCGCGTTGCACAGGAGTTCCTGCGCCAAAACCTGGTGGACCGGCTGATTATCTTTCAATCACCAATCACTCTTGGCACCGGTGCGCTAAGCCCGTTCGATGGGCTTGCCGGCGACTTTCGGGAAACGCTTTCGCGGGTTCCGATTGTCCGGCGCGCTGAGTTTGGCGAGGATGTAATGTCAGTGTACGCGTTGCGTGAGGCCTGATGTTTACGGGACTAATAGAACAAGTAGGTGAGGTTGACAGCGTGCGGCAGACCAGCGCTGGGCGCGAGCTTCGAGTTCGCGCTTCGTTCAGTGACCTCACGAGCGGCGAAAGCATTGCCGTGAACGGGGCGTGTTTGACGGTTCGCGAATTCGGCACTGGTTGGTTTGATGTCGCTGCTGTCACCACCACGCTCGAGCGCACCACGATTGGCGATTGGAAAAAAGGAACAAGACTGAATCTCGAGCGCGCTTTGACGCCTGGCGACAGGCTTGGCGGACATATCGTGCAGGGCCATGTCGATTGTGTGGGTGTTGTTGCCGCCGTGGAGCGCGCTGGTGACGCTGTCCTTGTCGATCTTTCGTTGCCATCTTCCATCGAGCCGCTCTTTGTGCTGCACGGATCGATTGCCGTTGACGGCGTTAGCCTGACGGTGAACGAGCTCAAGCCGGGCGGTTTGCAACTTTCATTGATTGAGTACACCTTGCGTCACACTACGCTGGGTGAGTTGAAGCCGGGAGCGAGGGTGCATGTCGAGGCGGATGTCATTGCCAAGCACGTGCGGCGACTCCTCGAACCCTACATGCGTGAAGCATCGGCGCTAGATTCCCTAGCTGATTTTTCGCTGGAGCATTAGAGGAACCATGGAGTTCGGAACAGTCGAGCAGGCAATAGCCGACATCAAGGCGGGCAAGCTTATCATCGTCGCCGACGATGAAGATCGTGAAAACGAAGGCGATCTCATTTGCGCGGCGGAGCTGGTAACTCCCGAGATGATCAACTTCATGATCCGCAAAGCCGGCGGATGGATTTGTCTCGCCCTTACGGGCAAGCGCGCCGACGAGCTCGAGCTCGCGCAGCAAAGTGAGATCAACAACGACGAGTACCGTACGGCTTTCACAATCAGCATCGACGCCGACGAGCGCTTCGGCGTGACGACCGGCGTAAGCGCTCAGGATCGGGCAAAAACAATTCGCGTCGCCGTAGATCCGAAAACGGTGCCGACAGATTTACGCCGGCCTGGTCACGTGCCTCCGCTTCGCGCCCGGGATGGCGGCATCCTGCAGCGGGTAGGCCACACTGAGGCAGCCGTCGATCTCGCTCGCCTCGCAGGTCTGACCCCCGCGGGAGTGGTTTGCGAGATCCTGAGCGAGGACGGATCCAGCGCACGGCGTCCCGAGCTCGAGCGCTTCGCACAGGAGCACAGCCTCACTTTCATCACGGTGGCGCAAGTCGTTGCCCACCGTCTGCAAACCGAGCGACTCGTGCATCGCGTCGCTGAGGCTCGACTCCCGACCGAGGGCGGAACCTGGCGTGTCGTTGGCTATCGCAACGATGTCGACAACCACGAGCACATTGCCCTCGTTTACGGTGATGTCGGCCCCGATTCCAGCGTGTTGGTGAGAATGCACTCGAAATGTCTCACTGGCGATGTCTTCCACTCTCTTCGCTGCGATTGCGGTTGGCAGCTCGAGACCGCGATGAAGATGATCGCGAAGGAAGGCAAAGGCGTTGTCGTTTATCTCGATCAGGAGGGACGCGGCATCGGTCTTCTCAACAAGCTCAAGGCGTATGAGCTGCAGGATCAGGGGATCGACACCGTCGAAGCGAACGAGCGTCTCGGATTCAAGCCGGATCTCCGGAACTATGGCATTGGAGCGCAGATACTGCTGGACCTCGGCTTGAAGACGATCCGCCCGATTACAAACAATCCGCGCAAGCTGGTTGGCCTCGAAGGGTATGGGCTGACCATCGATGATCGCGTCCCGATCATCTCCATCGCGCACGACGAAAACTCAAGCTACCTCGAGGCCAAGCGGGCCAAGCTCGGACACCTTTTCGCTTCGTAAATGGCCGAGTTTCACGGGTTGCCGAGTGGCGTCGGGCGGCGCATGGCCGTGCTCGCCAGCCGCTTTAACGAGCCAATCGTAAAGAAACTCGTCGACGGTGCGCTGGAGGCACTCGTCCAATGCGGCGTTGCATACGAGGACATCGATGTCGTGTGGGTCCCCGGAGCTTGGGAGCTACCCATCGCCGCGCGCTGGCTCCTTGCCAGCGAGCGCTACGACGGACTCGTCGCAGTCGGAGCTGTAATCCGGGGTGAGACCGCACACTTTGAATACATTGCCGGCGAAGCATCGCGCGGGCTCGCTGCAGCCAGCGCGGAATCAGAAACTCCAGTTGGCTTTGGCGTTCTTACGTGCGATACCGACGAACAGGCTGAAGCCCGCGCCGGCGGCGCGCATGGCAACAAAGGCTGGGATGCAGCTGTAGCGACACTGGAAATGGTGGATCTGCTCAATCGGCTGGACCCTGACGATGCGAATTGAATCCCGCGCCCGTGCGCGCGCGCTTCAGGCGCTGTACGCGTGCGAGATGCGGGGCGGGGAAAATCTTGATCGCGTCGCAACCCAGGTGTGGGACGATCTCGCCGTGACGCCGGAGGAACGCAGGTTGGCCGGGGTTCTGGTGCGCGAAGTAGCAAATGCCGGCACCGAGCTGGATTCGCGACTCGCTGATCTCACCACCAACTGGCGTCTCGAGCGCCTTGGCGCGATCGAAAGATCCGTCCTCCGCCTCGGCGCCGCCGAGCTCATGAAAGGGGACACGCCACCGCGCGTTGCAATTCAGGAGGCGGTGAGACTGGCGGAAAGGTTCGGGACCTCTGCGAGCGCAAAATTCGTGAACGGTGTGCTCGATGCTTTCGCGCGACAGGCCGGCATGATCTAGTGCACATACTCGTCCTCAACTGGCAGGATTACGCCAATCCGCAAGCGGGGGGTGCCGAGCTTCATCTCAGGGAAGTCTTCAGACGAATCGTGGCTCGCGGGCACAACGTCGATTTGCTTTGTTGCGCCTGGCCCAATGCTCCGGCGCGCGTGACCCTTGATGGTATCGACGTTCATCGAGTTGGGACGCGACACACCTATCCCTTCGTCGCGAAGCGATACTACGACGAGAATCTCGCTCGCAATGACTACGACGTCGTCGTAGAGGATTTGAATAAAGTCCCGCTCTACACACCTAGCTGGAAGACACGCAAGCTTGTCGTGCTCGTGCACCATCTATTCGGAGCAACCGTATTTCGGGAAGCCTCCATACCCGTTGCTGCAGCAGTGTGGCTCTCGGAGCGACCCGTCGGTAACGTCTATCGCGGCGTTCCCTTTGAGGCCGTTAGTGTGAGCACGGCAGACGATCTGGTTGCGCGCGGCATTCCCCGCAACACGATCCGCGTGATCTACAATGGTGTCGATTCTGTGGGGCTTACACCCGATCCCGACGAGCGTTCGGACGCGCCACTCTTCGTCTATCTCGGCCGCCTCAAGAAGTACAAGCGGGTAGACTTCGTCATCCGGGCTTTTGCTGGACTGAACGTGCCCGAAGCTGGCCTCGAGATCGCGGGAACGGGCGACTATCGCGCCAGGCTCGAACGGCTGGTAAAATCTCTCGGTCTTAGCGAAAGAGTAAAGTTTCTCGGTTTCATTTCTGAAGACGCGAAGCTTCATCTTCTTCGTCGTGCGTGGGCGTCAATCCTTGCTTCACCGAAGGAGGGGTGGGGAATCAGCAACCTCGAGGCCGCGGCGTGCGGAACTCCAGTGATTGCGGCCAACTCTCCCGGCATCCGTGAGTCTGTAATTGACGGCGAAACCGGGTTTCTTGTTCCACAGAATGATCCGCAGGCGATGACCGCGGCGATGAGGGGATTGGTTCAGTCGCCCGGTCTGGTGAACGTTCTGGGAGTCGCGGCTCGGCGATTCGCGGAAAGGTTTACCTGGGATCGCACTGCGAACGAAACTCTGGCGCACCTGGAGGAAGTTGTCGCTAAATGACGTGCGTTAGCTTGAGGCCAATGGGGTGCAAATGCCGAATCCCAAGGTAACAGTCGGACAGCTGCTCGAGCGGCTGCGCGGCACGTTGCAGCTGGAGGAGATCGAACCCGGCACTGGGCACGACCGCGCGGTAGGCAACGCCGAAGTATCGAGTCCAGGGCTCGTACTCGCCGGCTATGTGAAGCGATTCTCAGCGGAGCGACTCCAGGTCCTCGGCGAAACTGAGATCACCTACCTGTCATCACTGAATCCCTTTGAAAGAAAAAAGATTCTCGACCTGTTTTTCTCCTTTCCCATCCCCGCGGTATTCGTCACGAAGGGCCAACGGTTGCCCACCGGGTTGAAGGAAAGCGCAGAAGCGACTGGCGTTCCGCTCATTCGCACCAAGCTGAAGACAGCCGAGTTCTATCGGCGCATCAAACCGGTGCTCGAGATGGAGTTCGCACCGACCGTCTCGCTGCATGGTTCCCTCGCCGATGTATTCGGCGTTGGCCTCTTCTTCACCGGCAAAAGCGGCATTGGCAAATCAGAATGCGTGCTCGATCTGGTCGAGCGCGGGCACCGTCTCGTTGCCGACGACCTCGTAATAACCAGCAAGCGCGGGAACGATGTACTCATTGGGCGCGGTCACGAAATGCAGCGTCACTACATGGAGATCCGCGGGGTGGGATTGATCGACGTCAAGGCCATCTTTGGAATTCGCGCGGTGCGCCAGCAAAAGCGTATCGAGGTGGTTGTCCAGCTCGAAGAGTGGGACCAGCACGCAGTTGTGGAGCGTACGGGCCTCGACGTCGAAAATACGACGATACTGGACGTCGAGCTGCCGCGCGTGACTGTATTCCTGAATCCGGGCAAGAACATCACCGTCGTTGCCGAAGTCATCGCGCTGAATCATCTGCTTCGCTACTCTGGAATCAACGCCGCCGAGGTATTCAACGAGCGGCTCGTTCATCGAATGAAGGCTGCTGCCGCGAACAACATTCGCGAATATCTCCAGGAAGATCATGAATGATCAAAGGGGCGGCGGCCCCGAAAAACCGCTCGCGGTCGTCGTCGGTCACGGTGAGTTCGCGGGTGGACTCGTCTCCGCTGTCGGGCAGATCTGTGGTATGGCCGACAAGCTGGTCGTGCTGTCGATGATGGGCATGACGCCGGAGGATATCGAAGGCACCATTCGCGAGCAGCTCACGCGGACGGGCGCTCGCGTGATTTTCACTGATCTGCCGGCTGGAAGCGCGACGCTCGCGGCGCGCCGCATCGTGAAGGAGGATCCCGGGATCGTCCTCGTGAGCGGAGTAAACCTTGCGACGCTGCTGGATTTTGTCTTCAGCACCGCCGCGTCACCAACCGAAGCCGCGCGAGCGGCTGCCGAGAGAGGAAAGGCATCGCTGATCGTGGTCGGGCGCTGATGGGGATTCACCTCTACCGCATAGACGACCGTCTGATTCATGGCCAGGTCGTCGTCGGTTGGGGTCAGCCACTCAATATCCGTTTCCTGGTGCTCGTCGATGATCTCGTCGCTTCGAGCGACTGGGAGAAGGATCTCTATCGTATGGCCGTTCCGCCCGAGATGGAGATCTACTTCGCCGATGTCGGAACCGCGATCAGGAATCACGCGCAGTACGCGAGCGATCCCCGCCCGGGGCTCCTCATCACCGGCGACATCTCGAGCATGCAACGGCTCGTCAAAGGAGTGAAAGCGATCGGCAGCGTCAACCTCGGTGGAATACATCACCGGGCCGGCCGCGTCGAGAAGCTTCGCTACGTTTTTCTCACGCCGGAGGAAGAGTACCAGCTTCGCGACCTCGAGGCCGCCGGAGTAGAAGTGACTGCGCAGGACGTACCCTCGGCGCGCGCGAGGCCGCTCTCGGAAGTGCTCGAGGGAGAGTCGCCATGATTGTGCTCGAGGCGCTGCCGATTGCCCTGCTGGGTGCGCTGCTCGGACTCGATGTCGTCAGCTTTCCTCAAGCAATGGTATCGCGGCCGATCGTTGCCGCGACACTTGCGGGATCGTTCGTCGGCAATCCGCCAGCAGGTCTCCTCATCGGTGTCGTGCTGGAAATGATTGCGCTGGACACGCTTCCGTTTGGCGCCTCGCGTTACCCTGAATGGGGATCGGCGGCCGTCGTTGGCGGTGCGTTGTTCGCATCGCAGCCGACGGGAATGCCCGGCGCACTGCCCGCGTCAATGCTCGCAGCTCTTCTCACGGCGAGCATCAGCGGCTGGAGCATGGTGGTACTGAGAAGGACAATTGCCCGACGTCTCGAGCGAACTCGCGATCGGATCGAGGATGGATCGCGAGACGCCCTGCTGTCGCTGCATCTGTCGGGAATGTCGCTGGACTTGTTGCGTGGTGGTCTGGTGACGCTGATCGCCATGATGATCTTTGCGTCGCTCGTGCGCGCGATCGTGGCTGTGTGGGGAAGCGATTCGGCGCCTTCGCACGCCGTCGTAGTGGTAGTCGCGGCGACTGTAGCTGGCGGAGCGCTCTGGAAGGTGTTCCACTCGGTCCCCTGGGTTCTGTGGTTCTTCTTCGCTGGTCTGCTCGGCTGGGCCGCTTTGCTGGTCACGAGATGACCGCCTCGACTGATGGCGCGGTCGGTCTGCCAGTTCGCGTGAGGTTGGCGATGTATTTCCGCCTCCTCGCGTTGCAGGGCTCATGGAATTACGAAACGCTCAATGGAACCGGAATTGGGTTCGCCATGGAACCGGCGCTGCGGTATTTGCCCGGTGGAACCGACGGAGCAGCGTATCGCGGCGCGCTGGCGCGCGAATCGCGCTACTTCAACACGCATCCGTATCTCGCTGGAGTTGCGGTCGGCGCGCTGACGCGCGCCGAGCTGGACGGAATCGAGCCAGCGAGAATCGAACGCTTTCGAACCGCGCTGGCCGGGCCGCTCGGAAGCGTCGGCGACCGACTTGTCTGGGCCAGCTGGCTGCCGTTCTGTTCGCTTGTCGGAATTGGCGTCTACGGTGTCGGCGGCTCGCCTATGGCGGTCGTTGGTACATTTCTATTGCTCTACAACGCCGGACATTTCCTCCTTAGGGCATGGGGACTTCGGATCGGTCTTTCGCGTGGGCTCAATGTCGCCGCAGCGCTCGGGAATCCCGTGCTGCGACAGGGGCCGCAGTACATCGGATCTGCGGCAGCGCTGGTGGCTGGAGTAGCAATTCCACTCGCGCTGCAGCGAGTGGCCGGTCCGGGTCGCGCGCTCGCAGGCGCAATTATTGGCGTCGCGCTGATTGGAATTTTGCTGCTCGCGGGGCTTCGGGAGCGTGCAGAAGGGTGGCGTATCGCACTTGGCGTTCTAGCGGTCTTCGTTCTCTACTCGGTCCTGACCTGATGCCTGAGCGTGAAGTAAAGATCATTAACAAGCTGGGGATTCATGCTCGGCCTGCCGCCGAACTCGTAAAGGCGGCGGGGAAATTCAAGAGCAATATCACCATCGTTCGCGAAGATCTCGAGGTCAACGCCAAGAGCATCATGGGGGTGATGATGCTCGCCGCGGAATGTGGCGCGACAATCGTCCTCCGTGCGCTCGGTGATGATGCTGAAGAAGCGATCGACGCCCTTGCAGCGGTGATCGCCAACAAATTCGGGGAGAGTTGATGGCAAAGGGACTCGCGGGGATGCCCGCGTCGCCCGGAATCGTGGACGGGCCTGTCCACCTTCTCAGGTGGGAAGTTCCGGACGTGCGCCACCGCATAATTCCCGACGAAGCCATCGCTGGCGAGGTCGAGCGCTTCCACGCTTCGCTGGAACAGGCTAAGAAGAGGCTGCACCAGGTCCGTGCACGGGCCGAGAAGCACGCGGGCCCGGAAGAGGCCGCGATCTTTGACGTCCAGCTCTCCATCCTGGAGGACGGAGAGCTAGTCCGACAGGTTGAGGAGCTGGTTCACCAGAACCTGGGCGCGGAAAAAGCGTTCGATCTCGTGTTATTCGAGTGGCGGCAGCAGTTCGCCGGTCATTCGCGGCCGTTGCTGCGCGAGAGAGTTGGCGATCTGATCGACGTGCACATCCGCGTTCTGTCGATTTTGCTAGGTCTGCCCGACCACGATCCCGTCGATCTGCCCAAGGGATCTAACAAGATTCTGGTCACCCACGATCTCACGCCGAGTCTTACGGTGCAGCTCGATCGCGACGCGATCATCGGTATCGCGACCGACGCCGGCACGCGCACCTCCCACGTCGCGATTCTCGCGCGCTCGCTTGGCTTGCCCGCTGTCGTAGGACTTCGCGAGGCGACCGAGCTGCTGAATGGTAACGAGCACGTGATCCTTGACGGCACTTCCGGCGTACTCATCATCAATCCTACGGCGGGCCAGATCAGGATCTACCGCGAGCGCCGGGCCGTGGAGGCGCTCGAGGATAAGGAGCTCCAAGCGCTCGCAGCCGCGGACTCAGTTACCCTGGACGGTCACTGGGTAACGTTGCGGGCAAACGTCGACCTGCCGGAGGAAGCTGAATTCGCCGCCCGCAGCGGTGCCGAAGGTGTGGGCCTCATGCGCACCGAGTTCCTGGTCGTGGGCCGCGCTACGATGCCTGACGAGGAGGAGCAATATCGGGCTTATCGACACGTAGTCGAGGCGTTCGGCGGACGCCCGGTCGTGATTCGCACCTTTGATGTCGGAGGCGACAAGCTGCCGGTCGGTGGCTATCCTACCGATCCAAATCCCTTCCTCGGCTGGCGCGCGATCAGAATGTGCCTGGACGAGCCAGAGCTGTTCAAAACGCAGCTCCGCGCGCTGCTCCGGGCAGCGATGCACGGCGATGTCAGAATCATGTTTCCCCTCGTCATCACCCTCGACGAAGTGAAACAGGCAAAGCATTTGTTGAACGAAGCAGCCGGCGAGCTCGACTCGAGAGGAGTGCCGTACCGCCACGATCTTCCGTTGGGGGTGATGGTGGAGACGCCCGCTGCAGCGCTATCGGTGCACACTCTCGTCGATGACGTCTCGTTTTTCAGCATCGGCACCAATGATTTGGTCCAGTACACGCTCGCTGTCGATCGTGGCAGCGCCAATCTCGCGTCCCGCTTTACTCCGCTGCATCCGGCAGTTCTTACGCTGATCAAGCGAATCGTGGATGTTGGTGTCGCGCATCGTCTGGAGGTCGCTGTCTGTGGCGAGATGGCGTCCCAGCCGCTCATGGCGTTTGCCCTCATTGGGTTGGGCGTTCGTTCGCTGAGCGTCGCCGGCAGGGCAGTGCCGCTCGTGAAGCGGATAGTCCGCGGCGTCAGCGTTGGCGTTGCCGCCGAGGCCGCCAACGCGGCGCTCGAATCCAGAACCGCGCGCGAAGCCGAAGGCGAGCTGCGACGTCGCCTGATGGAAGCCTTCGGCGACGCTCCATTTCTGCGCGATGGGTTGCCCGACTTCGCCGAGGGAAATATCTTCGAAGGCTCCGGTGGGCTGAAAGCTTCCTCGGCGCACGAATAGTACGGCGTGCGTCCGTTGCCACCGATCATCCTCAAATTTCTTAGAGGAATTTCGTGCTCGATCGACACCTGTTCACATCCGAGTCCGTAACCGAAGGTCATCCTGACAAGGTTGCGGACGCAATCTCGGACGCCATCCTCGACGCAATACTGAAAGACGATCCCCCGGCACGCGTTGCCTGCGAGACACTCGTAACGACAGGTCTCGCCTGCGTCGCCGGCGAGATTACAACCAAGACCTACGTCAACGTTCCCGAGATCGTGCGCTCCACGATCGACAGGATCGGCTACAACGATACCGCGTTCGGCTTCGACTCGAAGACGTGCGCCGTGATCAGTACGATCGACAAGCAGTCCCCAGACATTGCGCAGGGAGTTGACACGGGTGGGGCTGGCGACCAGGGAATGATGTTCGGGTATGCGACGGATGAGACAGAGCAGCTTATGCCAATGCCGATCCAGCTGGCTCATCGGCTTACTGAACGCCTCGCCGAATTCCGCCGCTCGAAGGAAGGGAAGTGGGTTCGCCCTGACGGCAAGGCGCAAGTTACCGTGTTGTACGAGGACTCTCGCCCGGTCGCTGTCGAGACCGTCGTAGTATCTACTCAGCACTCTGAAGACATTTCTACCAAGAAGCTGCGCGAGGCGATTGTGATCGAGGTCATCGAGCCGGTCATCGCAAAAGAGCTGCGCGCAAAGGACATCAAGTTTCACATCAACCCCACCGGACGGTTCGTCATTGGCGGTCCGCAGGGCGACGCCGGCCTTACTGGACGAAAGATTATCGTCGACACCTACGGCGGAATGGGACGCCACGGAGGTGGCGCGTTCAGCGGCAAGGACCCGTCCAAGGTGGATCGCTCGGGCTCCTACGCCGCCCGCTGGGTCGCGAAGAACATCGTCGGTGCCAAGCTTGCGAGACGTTGCGAGGTGCAGGTCGCCTACGCCATCGGTGTCGCCGAGCCAGTATCAATGAACGTCGACACATTCGGGACCAACACGGTTTCCGAAGTCGCAATCCTGAAGGCGATCACCAAGGTTTTCGATCTGACCCCCAGAGGGATCATCAACGCTCTGGATTTGCGGAAGCCCATCTACAGCCCAACATCGTCCTATGGACACTTCGGGCGGACTCCCAAGAAGAATGGAAAGGGCACTCTTTTTACCTGGGAGCGCCTGGATCGGGTCGCAGAATTGCGAAAGGCTGTGGACGGACGGTAGCGTTGTGCGGCCAACGGGGTAAGAAGAGCTGGCTCCTTTCGAGTGGCCAGCTTTTCCACTTTCCCGCCACAACGTTAATTTGATTTTATGCAACTAGTCGAAGTCGAAGTTATGCGCCTCGGTCTCGACCGCTCCACGAACTCCTACGTCGTGATCCTGCAGGAGAAGGGCGGCGCTCGACTTCTTCCCATCTGGATTGGGCAGCCCGAAGCAGAATCGATTGTGATCGAGATGAACAAGCTCAAGCGAGAACGCCCTCTCACGCACGATCTCTGCAAGAATCTCATTATCGGGATGGGTGGGACCCTGCGGCGAGTCAACATTACCAAAGTCGAAAACCGCACCTTTTACGCGGAGCTCCACATCGCGCGGAATTCCGGTGCAGTTCACATCGATGCGCGTCCGTCCGACAGCATCGCCATTGCGCTCAGATTCGAAGCGCCCATCTATGCCCAGGAGAATCTCCTCACCGCGCTTCTCCTCGAGGAAGGACAGACGCCTCCGGAAACATTGGCTGAGCCATCGGAGGAGATGTCGGCGGAGCAGTTGAAAGAGTATCTCGAGAATCTGCGCCCAGAAGATTTTGGGAAGTTCAATATGTAAGCTGGCGGCCCTGCTTCTTCTGCAGGCCGCGCTTCCATCGGCTCCGCAGCGAGTGTCGGGACGAATCGTACGTCCCGGCGCGCAACGAATGAATCCGGTTAGCGGCGCGTGGGTCGTCCTCCACCGAGTCGGACCAGACCGCGCTGGGCCACTCGACTCCGTTAGATCGGATTCGCGCGGCCGCTATTCCTTCAGCTACGTTCGCACCGGAAGCGAAGACGCAATCTATTTCGTGTCCGCATCGCACGATGGGATCGCCTACTTTACTCCGCCGCTCTCAGAGGGAAAAGTGAGCGGCGACGACGGCGACATAGCTGTCTTCGATACGACTTCCCATCGCATTCCGATGAGTCTGCGCGGACATCACGTGGTTGTATCCGCAGCCGACGCAAACGCGCGAAGATCCATCGTCGAAGTGTATGATCTTTCCAATGACACCTCGGTCACGCGGATTGCTACTGCGGAAACTCCGGCCAGTGCGACCTGGCAAACCCATATCGCTCCCGGAGCCAGTGATTTCAGGGTGAGTCAGGGTGACATCTCTGCAGCCGCAGTGTCGTACGCGAATGGAGTCGTCAGCGTCTTCGCGCCGTTAGCGCCCGGAATAAAGCAGCTGTCGTTCTCCTACTCGCTGCCAGCGAAGTCGTTTCCTCTCAAGCTGCCTCTCGAGAAAGAGACAGGGATCTACGAGATAATGATTGAGGAGAAGGCTGGAAGCGTCACCGGCCCTCATCTGAGGGAGGTTGACCCGGTCACTGTCGACGAGCGCAACTTCCGCCGATTTCTGGCGTCTGACATGCCTGAGAATTCCGTCGCGGTGATCGACCTCCCCGCACCTCCGGCAACGCATTCGATCGATCCACGCTACCTCGTCGCTCTCACGCTGGTGATTGGAGGTTCGATGATTCTGGCGCTTGCGCAGGCCCTTCGACGCAAGTAGCTTCGCCAAACAATCGATCGCGGACGGGAGCCACGGAAACCGGTGTAACGCCGGTGCGGCCCCGCCACTGTAACGGGCAGAAACGCAGACTCGGAACGCCACTGACTGCAGGAGCAGTCGGGAAGGTGAGTCCAGCGGCCCGGAGCCAGGAGACGACTCACGTCCGCGCCACTTTCGCAGAACCTCGGGGGAGGTCTGGTGGCGGTCAGGCGTCTTTGGCGCGTGCTCGTTGCGGGCATTCCTCTGAGAGGAGTGTCCGTTTTGTTTTTTCGTTCGCGCCGTTTGCCCTATTCCTTCTCGGTCGCGCTCATCGTCGCGGCATGCGGGAAGCCGAACAATGACGCGGTCACTGTACGCGACGACTTCGGAGACGCTGTTCGGATTGGCGCCGTTCCGAAGC